>DNHA01000073.1 GCA_003486025.1 Micrococcaceae bacterium
GCTAACCAACTGCGCTACAGGGCCATGCATTTTGAAAAACTTTCAAATCACATAGTAAAGCCCTCGGTAAACCGAGGGCTACGTGGCTCCGACCGGCGTCGATCCGGTGACCTTTCGATTTTCAGTCGAACGCTCTACCAACTGAGCTACAGAGCCTGGCACCACTAAGTGGACACCAGATTTATTGTCTAAACAATAAACCGAGCGACCCTGACGGGACTCGAACCCGCGACCTCCGCCGTGACAGGGCGGCGCGCTAACCAACTGCGCTACAGGGCCTTGCTTTCGCAAGCCAATGAATTTCTTCATCTGACAACCAACAAGTTGGCTGTTTGTACCCCCAACGGGATTCGAACCCGTGCCGCTGCCGTGAAAGGGCAGTGTCCTAGGCCGCTAGACGATGGGGGCCTATATCTGCTTCGGTTTCTTGCGTCTCCGTAGCGGACTTCAACAACTATACGTGGCCTTTTTACCTTTTGCAAAATCGGCCTTCGGGGCAGTTTTATCGGACTCAAATCGACGCTGAACAGTAGGCTTGAAATATGAATTTGGAGATGGATGACGACGAGTTTGACGACCTGGTCCAGGCGGCTGTCGACAGCATTCCGCAGAGCGCTGTCGACATGATGGACAACGTCATTTTCTTTATCGAAGACGAATACGAACCACTCCCTGGAGAACCGAAAAACACCGAGATTCTGGGCTTATATGAGGGTGTCGCTCTTACTGAACGCGATCTTGACTGGGCTTCGGGCGCCTTGCCAGACCGGATTACAATTTTCAAAAACCCGACTCTAAGAGCCTGCGAAACGCGAGAGGATGTCATCCGCGAAGTACGCATTACAGTCATGCATGAAGTGGCGCACCACTTCGGAATCGACGACGATAAATTGCACGATCTGGGCTGGGGATAGCAAAATTTCATTAAAACTAATATTGAGATGTGCGTCACGAAATTTGCTCGAACTGGCCTAAAATTTACTTCGCCAATGTTTGCCGAAGCCTGCGTCGGGGGCTCAAGGCCGACATGCCGAAATTTTATTTACCTGTGACTGCAGCGAATCGCACCGTGGTTCCACTGCGTGAAACTTTTTTACTCTGCGACAAGTGAAGCGGCGTCATGACGAAGATGGCATTATCCCTCGACTCGCATCTTCCTGCTCAGTTATCTTTGCTTTCCGGTTTCTGCCATCTTTGAACCGTTGGGCGCACAAAGCATCGTGGCCCGCCACTCTCAATGGGCACTTTTCTAAGCCACGAACGTTTTAGTCTGCCTAAACCTATATAAGGACGCAGTTACGGCGGGCTTCGGCCTCGATCTTGCATGTCGCGCTGCCAAGTAACGAATGCAGACCCAGTTCCACGACTTTCGTGTTTCCGCACAGTCAAGATAACGAATCAAACGTCATCAAACCTGGCAGTTGAAGGACTTTTACTTCCCTTCGAAAACCCAAAAACCATACCTTTTAAGCGACCTTCGCCCATATCACTCTGAAATTAGCGGAAGAAATCCCATCGATGTAATTCTTGTGACTGGTGTGACTAGTGTTGCCAAGCACCTCTTTTTTGGCCTAGTGTGCTATTTGGGACCTTGACCAAATCGCAACATTTCGATCTCGAAAAATTACGATCTGGCCTTTTCCCAACTGTCATCACCTGAATACTAGTGAGGAACGATATGGCGAACCGCCACTCGCTCGGCGTTGCCGCGTGCACCCTGGCCCTAGCAGTCTCATGTCTTGCTGGCGCCGTCCCGGCATCTGCCGCACCGTCGGCAAAGCTTCCCACGGCTATTTCGGTTGCAGCTGCACCGTCAAACACTTCATTGCCCTCAGCGGCAGAGGTAGCGGCTGCCAAGTCGGACAAGAACGCTACTAACAACATGATCGCCCGCCTCGAAGCCTCACTTGCTTCAAGCCGAGCTGACCTCCAGCGTGTTGAAACCGCCGCGCTAGAAGCACAAGAATCGTTGCTGACTGCCGGGCAGGAACGCGATTTGCGTTCCGCCGAGGCTGACAAAGCAGTTGAGCAGGTCAAATATGCGAAGCAGTACCTAGCCCAGAGCCGCAATGACCTTGGTGCTATCGCTTCGGATATGTACCGCAACGGTGCCAGCAACTCCAGCATTGGCATCCTGCTACAGGATGATGAATCAAACGACATCTTCTACAAGGCCGCCACCATGAGTGCCTTGAGTGAGAACCGCTCCCAGACGGTCAACACGGCCTCCGAAGCCGAAGCCCTCGTCACTGCTTGGGAAGAGTACGCAGACACCGCTCAGAAGGCCGCCAAAGCTGCCGCAGTGAACTATGACGAGGCTGCGACTACCGCTACCTCCACTCTGAACACCTACGAATCGTCGATCACTCCTCAGAAGGAACTTCGCGATGAACTTATTGGTCATCTTTCAGTCCTAAAGGAAAAAGAAGAAGCAGTAGTTCGTAAGCAGATCGCCGAACAAGAGGAAAAAGCTCAGGAAGCGGCTCTGAAGAAAGTCATCGAGACTCCGCAGGCCGATGAGCCGGTCTCGAAAGATGACTTGGCCACCGCGCAACCACTTGCTGTAGAAACTCCTCAGGAATTCGAAGCTCTTGATTCCGAAGATGGCGACAAATCAAAGCTAAGAACTTTAACTCCGAAGGTGATCGAGCTCGAGAAGAACGAGCCGAAGGAATCAGAGAAGCCGAAGGAAACCCAGGCTCCTAAGGAAACCGAAAAGCCGAAGGAAACTCAGAAGCCAAAGGCTAACCCAAAGCCGAAGGAAACCGAGAAGCCAAAGGTCATGCCACAGGCTCCTGAAAAGCCAAAGGTTATCGAAGCTCCGAAGCCAGAACCTAAGAAGGTTCAGCCAAAGGCCCCCGAAAAGCCCAAGGTGACTCCGAAGCCAAAGCCTGAACCTGAGGTGAAGAAAGAAGAGCCTAAGCAGGAGACCAATAACAGCAACTATTCTGCTGCGATCTCTTGGGCCTTGAAAACCGCTGCTGATCCGAGCAAGGGTTACGTCTACGGCGCCAACGGACCAAATGTTTTTGACTGCTCCAGCTTCTCCAAGAAGGCGTTCGCCCAATCTGGCATCAACCTTCCACGTAGTTCCAGCCAGCAGTACGCGAGTGCTCCTCAGTATGTCTCGCTGAACGAGCTACGCCCGGGTGACTTGGTGTTCTCGTCCTCTAATGGTGGCGCTTCGTTCTACCACGTGGCTATCTACATCGGTAACGGCCAAGTAGTTCACGCTCGTAACCCAGGTGCAGGTATCTCGACGACCCCACTGAGCTGGGTCAACAACCTGCATTCGAAGGCAGCACGCTACTAAGCCCGCTCACCTTTGCAGAAAATGCTTCCGTAGTCTTCTGACTACGGAAGCATTTTTCTTATCCGTTGCTCGACTAACAGCCCACGAGCTATTATTCATCTACAGCAAGAAAATGGCCCGGAAAGTTCTCTCTTTCCGGGCCATCTAGGTTTTTACTCGGCGTTGGTGTCAAAATTCTTTCGGTCAGCCAAACGAGGGTCATCGCTGTCTGGTACCACCATGACCGGCCCCTTGGAATGGTGCAATACTCCCTGGCTGGTAGAGCCAAGCAACATACCGGCAAAGCCGCCTCGACCACGCGAGCCTGTCACGGTAAGTACTGCATGCTCCGATTCGCGGATCAATACCTCCACCGGAGGTCCAGAAATCACATCGGTTTCCACTTCGACAGTCGGATAGTGCGACTTAATCCAGCGCTCGCCCACGTCCATTTGATAGCGGACGTCTTCAAGTACCGCTTCTTGGTCCACCGTGGCTGGCATCCAGGCCAACGCCGCGGAGACCGGAGAAACAGCGCAAACCACACGAAGTTTGAGGCCTCGCGCTTGCGCCGCATCGGCTGCGGCTAGTACCGCAGACCTAGCTCTTTCCGACCCGTCAACACCAACAACAATTGTCTGGCGTTCCGGAGCGTCTTCCTGAGCCTGTTCCTGCTCTTTAGCCATGGACAACGGCACAACAACCGTTGGGCATTTGGCATGTGCCGGCAATGCGGACGAAACCGACCCCAACAGCCGGCCCACGAAACCGCCACGGCCACGCGTTCCAACAACTACCAGTTCGGCATCTGCACTGAGGTCCAGCAGAACACCGGATGGGTCTCCAGACTCAATATAAGTGCGGATAGTAGCTTCGCTGCCTTCGAGTTCCGCGCGTGCCTGACGCACGATGTCCTCGGCGCCTCCACGGATTAAATCATCATCCAAAGTTGAATAGCCTGCGTCCATGGACGAGGCAGCAAAAACCGGAATTGTGTAGGCGGATACGATATTCAACACGCTGCCACGGCGAACCGCTTCGCGTTCGGCCCAGCGCAAAGCACATTTACTTTGCTGGGACCCGTCGGCACCGACGACAATACCTTCGATTTTTTCAGTTCCGACTGGTGCTTCGTCACTCATCAGACTCGCTCCTCATTGACCTGTGATGGCATTGGGTGTGACCCCTCTTACAACCAATGTACTTCCAATCTTCTCCGACAGTGTGAGTTAGGTCTAGTAATTTCACGCTGAGCCTACTCAGCTGTGAGATCAGTATGAACCCATGCCTAAAACGTCATAGAATTTTTACCATGCCCTCCCCCTCCACAACTGTGACCGAGACATCCTTCCCGGCGCGCGTTGATCGATATTTCAAAATTTCGGAACGCCGCTCAACTTTTGCAACCGAAGTTCGAGGCGGCATCGCCACGTTCTTCGCGATGAGCTACATTGTTGTACTCAACCCACTGGTGCTCTCCGGTGTCGACTCTTCCGGTGGTGAACTCGGGATCCAGCGCGTAGCCGCGGTGACCGCCTTCGTAGCCGGCATCCTGACCATCTTGATGGGCATCTGGGCCAGACACCCGTTCGCCATGGCTACTGGACTGGGCGTCAACGCCTTCGTAGCGATCACGGTGACAACAAATCCCGAACTAACCTGGGCAGATGTCATGGGTCTGGTGGTAGTCGCCGGTATCGTCATGTTCTTGCTGGTACTCACCGGCTTTAGAACGGCAGTATTCCGCGCGGTTCCCGCGGGGCTGAAGACCGCCATCGTAGTCGGCATCGGTATGTTTATCGCACTCATCGGCCTGGTCAATGCGGGCTTCGTTCAGCGCATCCCAGATGCCGCAAACACCACCGTCCCAGTGGGTCTGGGCTTCGATGGCAAGCTCATGGGCTGGCCAATCGTAGTCTTCGTAGTTGGTTTGCTGTTGACCATGGCACTAGTAGTTCGCAAGGTTAAAGGCGCCATTCTCATCGGGATTGTTGCAGCCGCAGCGCTGGCAAATATTTTCGAAGCGGTCTTTAACATTGGTGACCAAGAGACGAACAGCTGGTCGCTGGTGGTTCCTTCACTGCCGAGCTGGACCCTGCCGGATCTGAGTCTGATCGGCCAAGTTCATCTCTTTGGCGCCTTCGACAAGCTTGGTTTCACCGCCGCGTCATTACTGGCCTTCGTGATTCTGCTGTCGATTTTCTTCGACGCCATGGGCACCATGGTGGGCCTGGCCTCCGAAGCTGGCGTGATGGACAAGGACGGCAACATCCCGAATGTCGACAAGGTTCTGCTTGTTGACGCCGCAGGCGCCATCGTCGGTGGTGGCACTTCGAGCTCTTCGGCGCAGATTTTCGTAGAGTCCGGCGCCGGTATCGGCGAAGGTGCACGTACCGGTCTAGCTTCTGTGGTTACCGGTCTGCTGCTTATCGTGGCGATGTTCCTGACCCCGTTGATCCACCTTGTTCCTTTTGAAGCGGTCGCACCGGCACTGGTAGTCGTAGGCTTCATGATGGTCTCGCAGGTATCCAAGATTGACTGGAACGACTGGGGTATTGCACTTCCAGCGTTCCTCACCTTCATCCTGATGCCTTTCACCTTCTCTATTGCCAACGGCATCGGAGCAGGCTTCATCTCTTACGTGTTCATCCGCACCGCTCAGGGGCGCGCGAAAGAAATCCACCCGTTGATGTGGGCTGTCGCGGCGGCCTTTGTGCTCTTCTTTGGTATCGGATTGATCGAGAATGCCGTCGGCATGTAAGTAAAAGTACTGCTCATCGGCTCGGCTCGTTTCCACGGGCCGAGCCGATTTTTTCTTTGCCCAAAGCATGTTCTTGGCTTAACGTTTAGACCCCAGCGTCGCAGCCTCCTCCCCCATATTTCAGAGTCATTGCCGTGAGTGGAAATTCAGCCATTTCTGCGCGCGGCGAATCACACTGGGTAGCATGAGAAATATCCAGATGATCTGAACGTGGAAGGAAGCACATGCCGCAAAACAACAAGTGGGTCGAAATCGCTGCCGGTCTAAAGAACCCGAATATGCGCAAGGCCCTAGGTTTGGTCCTTGCCGGGGAGGACGACAAACTCGGCAACTCTAGCCAGAGCGTCAAAGATCTACATCGTTGGACCAAAATTGGTTTATTAGTTGACCAGGACCAGCGTTGGATACTAAATGAAGAGCTTTTGAATGACACTCTGGCGGCTGCATCAGCAACCAATACCCAGCACACCGGAATACTGCGCTTTTTTAGTGGCGACCGCTTAAACGCCTTACCGGCACGTCCTGCAGACCGTCATGAGGTGATGGTGCATATTCGAGACAGAGTTCTGGCTGCCCAAGAATCCTTGCGTGAAGATCAGCTCAATGAGCGCTTAGCGGTCATCCATGAGGACGTGGCATTAATACGTCGTTACATGGTGGACCATAATTTGGTCCAGCGCGATGCGGATGGCACCGCTTACCGAATGCCAGTTACTTAATTGGCGTGGCGCCCGCAGCAAATTTGGTAACCCCAGCACCAGCGACCAGCTGCGCTGGCAACGGGGCAATTCGCAAGTTGCGTTCAAAGCTCGCGCCGAGTGCTAACGGCTGGTCGCTGGCTAGGAACACAATATTTCCGTAACGGCGTCCCTTGAGCATTGGCGCGTCAGCAATCATGGCCACGTGGGAAAACACCGACAGCAGCGTGGCTGCTTCTGCTCGCGCTCCCGCAAGGTCCGCGGAGTCACCGCAGTTCAATACGTAAACTCCGCCTTGATCCAGTACCCGCTGAGCTTCCTGGGCGTAGCCCACGGTAGTTAGCTCGCGCGGAGTAATACTGCCTGCGAATACATCTCGAATGATGATGTCCCGGCTGTCGTCACTGAGTGTGGGGAGCACCTGCCCGGCGTCACCCACGCGTAAGCGGACCAAGGGTGCACGGGGGACGTCGAAACGAGTACGCACTAATTCGGCGAGTTTTGCATCGAGTTCAACAACCACTTGGCGCGCGTTCTCATAGGTTGCTGCAACCCAACGAGCCATTGAGCAGCCGCCGCCACCTAGGTGCAAGACGCGAAGTTTACGTCCACGACCGTCAAAATCTTCTGTGGGAAAACCAATGGTGAATACAGGTTCCATCCAACGCATGTATTCAAAATCCAGATAGCCTGGGTCATCAAGATCAATATGCGAAGAAGGCACACCGTTGACCTTCAAGATATAACGGTTAGCGCCATAAGGGTCAGGTTCAATTTCTGCAAGCCCGGTAGCGATCTCGTAGCTTCCGACCATGACATTGCTTTCGGTCTTAGCCATGCTTGCGTACCATCCGTTGCTCACGAAGACCTGCCCAGGATCCGACCAGCTCTTCGCTAGTGCCGTCCGGTACAAAACCATGTTTGGTATAGAAGCTGATTGCTCGCGTATTTCCTTCCAGCACCCAGACCAACGCATCACGCTGTGACAGTACGGTGTCCATCAAATGTGCTGCGAGTCCGGTGCCATAATACTCTTTGAGCACATAAAGCACGCCGAGTTCAATATCGACGCCGGTGTCTTGGTCTTCCTCAATGGTGGGGGTTCCACCTGCTAAGCCGACAATTTTTCCGTCCCCGGTTTCGGCGATCCAGAACTGCGCTCCCCCGGCTAAGCCGCGTTCCCACCACGCAAGCTGCTGGTCCAGTTGGCTTTCATGGTGAGCAAAAAATCCTTCGTCACGGAAGGACGAGTAGGCTTCACGCCAAGCTTGCAACTTCATTTCCAGAGCTGCCCGGAGATCTTGCTCTTGGGCTAGACGGATTCGATATTCGTTCAAAAGTGACACTCTTCTACATTACGTCAGCAGGGGGTTCCGCGTCGCCAGGCACCACTGCCCTCCTACTTAAGGACTATTGCTACGGCGGTTGGAATTTGGAAAACTTAGTAGATAGTTATTTAAACGTCCGAAGCGAAGGGGAGATCACGGGTGGATCGTAACGAGAAGTTCGCGACTTTCAGTGGCAGCGTCGTGACTGGTCTAACGCTGGTCTTCTGCTTGTCACCGACTTTTTGGATCATCTGTTTCGGTTCATTGCTACTGATCGTCAGCTTTAGCCTCTTAGCAAAATTTGAAGGGCTTTGGGGACCAACCACAGCCAAGCATTGGTTCTATAT
>DNHA01000053.1 GCA_003486025.1 Micrococcaceae bacterium
TAAACACAATGTGCTGCCTGGTTACGCTGAGGCGCTTATCGATTGCCGAACCTTGCCGATGGAACATGAATCGACACTGGCGACATTGCGGGAACTGGCCGGGGAGCATGTTGAGCTCAGCCTGGTGCAAGACCAACCCTCGCTCGAGGTTCCGTTTAGCGGCGAACTAGTCGAATCGATGATTGCGGCATTAAAAGCCGAAGATCCGCAGGCAGTAGTACTGCCCTATATGCTCTCCGGTGGCACCGACAACAAAGCGTTAGCAAAGCTTGGTATCACCGGGTACGGATTTGCTCCGTTGCAGCTACCCAAGGACCTCGACTTTACCGGTATGTTCCATGGGGTGGATGAGCGGGTGCCGATCTCGGCACTGAAGTTCGGAACCCGTGTACTTGACCGACTACTACGCAACTACTAGGAGCATCCTGCGTGACTATAGAAACCCTTCTCAGCGACCATCTTCTCCAGCGGATGCGCGAACGAGCCGCAAAATACGATGCGGAAAACAGTTTTGCCACCGAAGACTTTGATGAGCTGGTGTCGCTGGGGTATTTGAAGGCCTTGGTACCAGAGTCTGCCGGCGGGCTGGGATGGAGCTTTGAACAAGTGGTGCTGGCCCAGCGGAGGCTTGCCACGGTGGCTCCGGGTACCGCACTGGCAATCAACATGCACCAGGTGTGGGCCGGAGTTGCATATTTGCTTGCCGCACGCGCAGATGCGCGGCTGAACATGGTCACCGCTTGGATCGCAGACGGCGAAGTAATGGCCTTCGGCATTTCGGAACCGGGCAACGATTCGGTGCTTTTTGATTCAAATACCGTGGCGCGCACTGCGAGCGATGGGTCGGTGGCCTTTACCGGAACCAAGATCTTCACCTCGCTGTCTCCGGCCTTTACCCGCCTGGGAATCTTTGGCAAGGATGAGCAGACCGGGGAATTAGTCCATGGCTTTGTATCACGCGCAGACACAGTCCGCTCGCTGGGGGACTGGGACACGTTGGGAATGCGTGCGAGCCAGTCGCACACTACCAAATTGGAGGGTGCCGTAGCACCAGCTCAGTGGGTGCATTCCCGATTGCCCGTGGGACCAAATGCTGACCCGCTCATCTTCGGTATTTTCGCCTCGTTCCTCACGCTCACGGCCAGCGTGTATGTCGGGATGGCTGAACGTGCGGTGCAGCTGAGCCAAAACGCACTGAACAAACGCACCCACCAAGACGGCAGCAGCTATGCCCAAGACGTTCGCGCTCGTGGTCTCCTAGCCCAATCCGGGATGCGGATGCTGACTCTGGATGCACTGCAACGCGCGGTAGCCAGCGACCTGGAATCCCGTGTGGATCATGGCGGCAGCTGGTTCCCGCGGCTAGTGACATTACGAACTCTGGCAGGTCAAACCGCGCGGGAGAATATGGAAACCGCCGGCCAACTACTAGGCGGCGGCGGATACTTCCGCGGCAGCGAGTTTGAACGCCTCTACCGAGATGTACAGGCCAGCTGGTATCACCCATCAAATGCTGCCTCGGCGGAAAACACCGTGGCTAGTTGGCTGGTGGGCCCGCTAGAGCCCTGAGCCTCCCAGCGTGCTGACCACGCGGATCACCTTGCGCCGCATCCAATATTTGCTGGCTCCGCCCTCGTAGCGCAGCGTGCGAACATGTTCCCATTTACCGTTGTCCGAGTGTTCTCGCAAGGCTGCTCGGGCAACGTGTTTGGATTCCGTGGGGAAAGAAGTGATCACCAAATACTCGTACCGGTCATCATTATTAAAGTGCAGCGGGGCTTTGATAAGTTCCTGAAGCATTTCACCTCTATCGAAAGATGGCATTCGGTTGTAGCGTGTGACTCATGAGCATCGAACCGAGCTACGCGCTACAACAGCTGATCTCACGACTTGAGCAGCACCTGACGGTGGTTTCCCAGAGCCGGGGATCGGCCGACGCAGCCGTTGACGCGGCTTTTGGATCTTTAGCCGACGCGTTCCAGACCTATGAGGATGCCCTCTACGACCAGTTTTCCGAATTACTTCCTTTCACCATACCCACGGATGATGACGATGACGAGTGAGTACGACCACGGATTGAATTTTCTTTCAAACGCCCGTTAATCACCGTGTCGGCTGCCCACGTGACGTAGTGTCAAGGGGTGAATTGGTTTGAAGCAGCTTTTCTGGGATTAGTACAGGGCCTGACAGAGTTCTTGCCCGTCTCCTCATCGGCGCATCTGCGCATCGTGGGCGAACTTCTGCCCAATGCGCAAGACCCCGGTGCGGCTTTTACCGCCATTACCCAATTGGGTACTGAAACTGCGGTCATCGTGTTCTTCTGGCGCGATATTGTCCGAATAATCGGAGCCTGGTTTAAGGCGATCACCGGCAAAATTCCGCATTCGGATCCGGACGCCAAAATGGGTTGGCTGATTATTGTCGGCTCGATCCCTATCGCATTTTTAGGCTTATTGCTCGAAAGCTACATCGACACGAACTTCCGTTCGCTCTGGATAGTGGCCACCACACTAGTGGTCTTTGGCGTATTCCTTGCGATCGCTGACCACTACGGCAAACAGGAACGCACCTTGCAAACGCTCACCGTCAAACACGGTATCTTTTACGGTTTGGCGCAGGCGATGGCTTTGATTCCCGGGGTCTCACGCTCCGGCGGCACCATTACCGCCGGCCTGCTCATGGGCTATACCCGTGAAGCTGCAGCAAGATACTCATTCCTGCTTGCCATTCCGGCGGTCTACGCCTCGGGACTGTACAAGCTTTACAAGTCCTTCGCTGAACCTGGCGTATACACGCTGGCGCAAACGGGTGTGGCCACCTTGGTGGCCTTCGTCGTCGGATTCTTTATCGTGGGCTGGTTCCTGAAGTTTGTTTCCACCCACTCCTACCGCTTCTTCGTCTGGTACCGCTTGCTCTTGGGCCTGGGACTGTTCGTGTTTCTTGGCCTCGGTGTGATCAACGCCTAATCAGAGAAGAGAGTCAACGGGAATAAACTAAGTTCTTGTTGACTTGCTCTTAAGAGAAGATCGTCTATGCATCTGCGAAAGGATGTACTCAGTGCTCGCGTGGAAGTCCCCGGAAGTACCGCATGTTGTCGGATCCGCACCCATCTTGGAGATTTTTGATACCTCCAGCGGAACCAAGCGGGCCACCGCGCCGGCCGATAAAGCCAACAGTCCAGCCAGCATGTATGTCTGTGGCATCACCCCATACGACGCCACGCACATGGGCCACGCGGCTACCTATGTCACCTTTGACCTACTGCACCGTACCTGGCTGGATAACGGCCGCAAGGTGAGCTACACGCAGAACATCACCGACGTCGATGATCCGTTGCTCGAGCGTGCCACCGCGACGGGTGTTGATTGGCGCGATCTGGCCGAGAGCCAGATTCAGCTGTTCCGCACCGACATGGAAGCGCTGAACGTCATCGCCCCACACAACTACATCGGTGCCGTAGAGTCCGTGAGCTGGCTGGTACCGGTAGTCGAACGGCTGCTGGCTGCAGACTTGGCTTACCGAGTTCCGGCCGGTGAAGACGGGGTGGATGGTGACGTGTACTTTGACACCATGGCCTCGCAGAACGATGCCTGGAAGCTCGGCCAGATTTCGAACTACGACCGTGAGACGATGCTCGGCTTCTTCGCCGAACGTGGCGGAGACCCGCAACGAGCCGGTAAGCGCGATCAACTCGATCCATTGCTCTGGCGGATGGCCCGCGAAGGTGAACCTTCGTGGGATGGTGGAGAATTGGGTACCGGTCGTCCGGGCTGGCACATCGAATGTTCGGTGATTGCCCGGAAGACTCTCCCTGCGCCGTTTACCGTTCAGGGCGGCGGCTCAGACCTGATCTTCCCGCACCACGAATTTTCTGCTGCACACGCTGCCGCCGATGACCAAATCGAATTGGCGCAGAGCTATGTGCACACCGGCATGGTTGGCCTGGACGGCGAAAAGATGAGCAAGTCCCTAGGGAACCTGGTGCTGGTTTCCAAACTGCGTGAGGCAGGGGTGGAGCCGGTAGCGATTCGTGCGGTGCTGCTCTCCCAGCACTACCGGACCAACTGGTCGTGGACAGATGACCTGTTGCAGCTGGCACAGCAGCGCATTGCCACCTGGCGGGAACGGATCGCCGCGAGTGGCCTGGCCGAGGCCACCGCACTGCTCACCCGCATCCGCTCGCGCATGGCCGATGATCTGAACGCTCCGGCCGCGTTGGAAGCCATCGACCAGTGGGCAGCCACCGAGGCTGAAGGCAGCGGCGAAGGCAGCGAACTGCTGACCCGTGGCTTTGATGCTCTTCTGGGCTTAAAACTCTAAACCAGAAAAATCNNTCCCCATGCGAATTCGCATGGGGATTTTTTGTACCTTCGGCCTAGATTTCGAAGTCCGGCCCTTGACCATCTCCCCGCGAGCGGCCGCGCCTTCGCAGGTAGCGTTCAAACTCGCGGGCAATGGACTCGCCGCTGGCTTCAGGTAATTCGCTGGCGTCCGAGGCTCGTTCGAGCTGCTCCACGTATTTTGCGACATCAGGATCCGCTGCCAGAAGCTCATCGACACCCCGTTTCCAGGCGACCGCGTCTTCGCGCAGCTTTTCCGAGGCCACACTCATCGGAACCAGCTCCTCAAGCATTTCAACCAGCGCTAATTCCACCCGCGGGCTCGGTGCTTGGGCTACGTAGTGGGATAACTGGGCCCAAAGCGACATGGTTGGAATCCCATGCTTGTCGAATTCCGCGCTTAACACCGACGGAATCCCTGTCGGGCCCTCATAGCGCGACGCTGAGATATTAAAGAATTGCTGCAGCCCAGGATGATCGCTGTTGAGCACCGTAGGCACAGGCCGGGTGTGCGGCACATCGGCCAACAGCGCACCGACGGAAAGTACTGCATGGACGTTGTGGGTTTGGGCGGTCCGCACGACCTGCGCGCAAAAGGATTGCCACTTGAACGTGGGCTCCACACCCACAACGATCAGCAGATCTGCTGGGGCTTGTTCGAGGTTGATGCGATAAACCTCGGTGACCGGCCATTCGATCACACGTCCGGCCTTGGTGAGCCGAGAATGCGGGCGAGTGAACTGGTAGTCGTAGTAATCATCTGAGCCCACGGTGGCGATATGTTCGGGCGCGGAGCTATTCAAAATGCGCCGGACGGCATCGCTGGCGGCCGAGCCAGCATCATTCCAACCCTCAAATGCCGAAATTAGGATGGTGGGACGCATCTCATGTTCGGTTTGCCCAACGAAGCCATTCAGCGTTGGTGCTTGGTATTCTTCGCTCATCACAAACCTCTTTCCTGCCACTTCACCGACCCGGCGTATCCACCGAAGCGGTTTAGCCCCACTCTTCCATCTAGAATGGAGTCATGCCAAGCACCAGATCAGCGTTCGATGTAAAAGTTCCATCCCAAGGCCCGCAAGCGGTGCTGTGGGATATGGATGGGACCCTCATCGACACCGAACCCTATTGGATCAATGCGGAGATGGAACTCGTCAAATCCCATGGTGGCAGCTGGAGTGAGGAACAAGCATTCAACCTCGTCGGACAAGCGCTGCCTAACGGTGCCAAAATCCTTCAGGACGCGGGAGTTGATCTCAGTATCCGCGAGATCATTGACCACTTATCGCGCGAGGTCATTGCAGGGTTGCGCCACGAAGTACCGTGGCGCCCCGGGGCTTTGGAACTGCTCACTGCCGTTCATGCGGCAGGTATTCCCCAAGCGCTGGTCACGATGAGTGAACGCAGCATCGTGGACAAGCTGATGGAAGTACTGCCCGAAGGCATCTTCACCGTCAGCGTCACCGGTGAGGAAGTCACCTGCGGCAAACCGGATCCCGAACCCTACCGGCGNNACCTTATTGGGTGAAAAGCTGGGCCGGGAATTTGAAGCCGCCCGCTGCATTGGCTTCGAAGATTCAAAACCCGGCATTCATTCCGCCTCGGCTGCCGAGCTTCACGCGGTGCTGGTTCCTAACGCCACCGATCCCGGAGTGGGCAACTGGCGGCGGATCGCCTCGCTGGTTGATGTTCAAGTAGAAACGATGACCGATTGGCTGGTGCAGGTTAACGCGTGAGCGAAGTTACTGAAAAAGCCCCGGGGCTGAAGCTGGGGCGTATCGGCGGAGTGCCGGTGTACCTGTCCAGCTCGTGGTTCATTATTACCGCGGTCATTACCGTGGCCATCGGCATGCAATTGTCGAATAACGCGTTGATCCCACCGATTGCCGCTTACCTCTTGGGCTTCGCCTGCGCCGTGGTGATTGCCCTGGCTGTGCTGGTGCACGAGGTAGCGCACGCGCTCACCGCGCGCGCCTTCAAATGGCCAGATGCCCACATTGTGCTCACCCTGATGGGTGGACACACGCAGTTCGGTTCCTTCAACGCCAAGCCCGGAGCCTCTCTGGCGGTGGCTATGGCCGGTCCGCTGTCCAACTTCGTACTCGCCGGCCTGGCCTGGCTGGCCATGCAGATTCCAAGTCTCGGGTTATATCCGGGCCTGCTGCTGAATTTCTTCGTCTACGCAAACCTGCTGCTCGGTGCGTTTAATGCACTGCCAGGACTTCCACTAGACGGTGGGCGCCTTGTTGAATCCGCGGTGTGGAAACTAACCGGTTCACAATTCAAAGGCACCATCGCCGCATCCTGGGTGGGCCGCATCATTGTCATCGGCGTGGTCTTCTGGTTTGTGGTGCTCCCGTATTTCAAGGGCCAGCAGCCGCAACTGCTCACCATGGTGGTTGGCGTCATGGTGGCGGTATTCATGTGGCAGGCGACCACGCAGTTAATCAATCACGCAAAAATGATGCTGAACCTGCCCAAGGTCGTTGCCGGGGATCTGATGTCACCGGCCAGCGCCATGATGTCCGTGGCCACAGTGGCTGACGTGCACACCCGCAAGCGGAACCGCGGGGGATCGATCATTTTGATCGACCCGCAGGGCATGCCTTGCGGAGTGGTAGACGAACAAGCGCTGAGCCGGGTAGCTCCTGAGGCTGCTTCGGAAGTCTCCGCCTTGGCCGTTTCGCGGGCTTTGGGCCGCGGAGCCGTGGTTGCTGCTGACGCTGATGGAAGGCAACTGATCGATTATCTGGCCAGCGTAGCTAGCGCAGAATATGCGGTCATTGACGCCCGTGGCTCCGTGGTCGGGTTATTGCACCAACGAAAAATTATTTCGGCCGTCACCGGCCGCAAAGCCTAAAAAGTTCTACAACAAAGGAAAACTCAGTGAGTGCTCAGAACACCGCAGCGCCGCATGGCGCGAACGCCCGCCGCGGCCCCTTCCGCGTCGGCGACCGTGTCCAGCTGACCGACGAAAAGCGTCGCATCAACACCATCACCCTTGAAGCCGGCGGAGAGTTCCACACGCATCAGGGTGTGTTGAGCCATGATCTGATCATCGGTACCTCCGAAGGATCGGTAGTGGAAAACGTTGAAGGCGTGCGCTACCAGATGCTGCGTCCGCTGGCCAAGGACTTTGTACTGTCCATGCCGCGCGGTGCTGCAGTGGTCTACCCCAAGGATGCCGCCCAGATTATTCAGTTTGGCGATATTTTCCCGGGCGCTCGTGTAGTCGAAGCCGGCGTTGGATCTGGAGCGCTGTCGATCTCCTTGCTGCGTGCGGTAGGAGACCAAGGGTACCTGCACTCCTATGAGCGCCGTGAAGAGTTCGCAGATATTGCGCGTGGCAACATTGCGACGGTTTTCGGCGGCGAGCACCCTGCCTGGAACCTTTCAATTGGTGACTTCCAAGAGAAGGTACTGGAAATTGAGGAACCAGGCAGCGTAGACCGCGTAGTGCTCGATATGCTCTCCCCGTGGGAATGCCTGGAGGCTGTAGCCACAGTGCTGGCACCAGGCGGGGTGTGGACAAACTACGTGGCCACGGTGACCCAAATGTCCCGCGTGGTGGAAGCAATTCGCGCATCGGGCCAGTTCACCGAGCCCGATTGCTTTGAAACCATGGTGCGCGGTTGGCATGTTGACGGCCTGGCGGTTCGCCCGGATCACCGCATGGTGGCGCACACGGCCTTCCTGATCACCACCCGCCGCTTGGCCGACGCGCAGGAGGGCATCCCGAAAGCCAAGCGGATGAAAGAGCACGGCTACTCTGCCGAGGATCTGAACGCCTGGACCCGGGAGCACGACGCCGAGCAGTGGACCGAATCCGCGCTCGGAGAACGTGGCATTTCGCCCAAGAAACTTCGCCGCGCAGCCAAGGACGCCAACCGTCCGAACCGTGTCCGCGAGGGTGAAAACATCTCGGATACCGAGAACTAACGTTTCAATATGTGAACTAAAGCCCCGGGAAATTCATTCCCGGGGCTTTAGCTTCCTAAGATGGATTCAGAGTGCCCCGCAAGCTAGCAACCTCTGGTGGCGACGCGAGGAGAACTGCAAAGGTTGGGAGAATAACCGTGAGCGAATACAACGAGGCGCAACGCGTCACCGAGCGTCTTCAGGCGACCGAACGTCAGGTCAACCTGCTTCGCGATAAAAATCGCAACCTGGATAAGCAGCTAGCCGGGCTCAGTGGCAATAACCAGCGCCTGGTGTCCTTGCTGGAGCAGACTCGCGAACAAATCATCAACCTCAAATCTGCACTTGAAAAAGACGGCGATACGCCATTCAGCTACGGAACCATCGTGGCTAAATACCCGCGTAAGCATCCGGAACCAGGCACCGGAATCGAAACCACCGCGGTACAGTCCGTCGACGTGATCTACTCCGGACGAAAAATGCGTGTATCCATCAGTCCGCTGCTGGATTTCGACAAATTCCACATTGGCCAGCAGGTGCTCCTCAATGAGGCACTCGTTGTCGTGGCAGGCCTAGGCTATGAGCAAACCGGCGACCTGGTAACGATCAAGGAAATTCTGGATCACCACCAAGCGGTAGTGATGACCCGAGGAGATGACCAGCGAGTCATCGAATTTGCCGAGCCGCTGCGCAGCGAACACCTGCGTGTGGGAGACCAACTGACAATCGATTCGCGTACTGGGCTAGCGATCAACCGGGTGCAGCTCACCGACATGCAATCGCTGGTGCTCGAAGAAGTACCGGATATCGATTACTCGGATATCGGCGGACTGAACTCGCAAATTGAAGCCATCCAAGACTCCGTCGAACTGCCCTTCGCGCACCCGGAGCTTTACCGAGAACACGGACTGAGCGCCCCCAAGGGCATTCTGCTTTACGGTCCTCCGGGCTGCGGTAAAACCCTGATAGCCAAGGCCGTGGCAAATTCACTAGCTCAGCGCGCAGCGGCACGAAACGGCAATACCCAGTCCAGAAGCTACTTCCTGAACATCAAGGGCCCGGAACTGCTGGATAAGTATGTCGGTGAGACCGAACGGCATATTCGCCTGATCTTCGCACGAGCGCGCGAAAAGGCGCTGCATGGCGACCCGGTCGTGGTGTTCTTCGACGAGATGGAATCGCTTTTCCGAACCCGCGGTACAGGAGTTTCTTCCGACGTCGAGACGACCATCGTGCCACAGCTGCTGGCCGAAATCGACGGTGTGGAGCGCCTGGATAACGTCATCGTCATTGGTGCCTCAAACCGAGAGGACATGATTGACCCGGCGATTTTGCGTCCGGGGCGTTTGGACGTGAAAATCAAAATTCGCCGCCCGGATGCCGTGGGCGCCGCAGAAATTTTTGCTAAGTATCTCACCACAGACCTGCCGCTGCATGAGGACGAGGTCGCCGCCGATGGCGGAGAGCGCCAAAAGACCGTAGCAAGAATGATCAGCGACACCGTGGACGCGATGTACTCCACCGAACGGATCAACGAATTCCTGGAAGTCACTTACGTCAACGGTCAAGTAGAGGTGCTCTACTTTAAGGACTTCGCCTCCGGTGCGGTCATTCACAATGTGGTGGACCGAGCAAAAAAGCATGCCATCAAGTCGTTGATCACTACCGGTGAACGCGGTCTGAAGATGGAATACCTGTTACGTGCAGTGCGTGAAGAATTCGCCGAGCACGAAGATATGCCAAACACCACCAATCCCGACGATTGGGCGCGTATCTCCGGGCGCAAGGGGGAGCGAATCAGCCATATTCGTTCGCTGGTTACTCAGAAGGGCAGCAAATGAGCGCCCGCCGGCTAGTGGGCTTGGAAACTGAGTATGGAATCATTCGGCCGTCCATGCCCAAAGCGAACTCCACCGTGCTTTCCGCTCAAATTGTGGACGGTTATGCGCAATTAGTACGCGATACCGGCTCCGCGACCCGCGCCGCACGCTGGGATTATGCTGATGAGTCGCCGCTCAATGATGCTCGAGGCCATTCGGTGCCCCGCGAGGAAGCGCACCCGAGCCAGCTGACCGATTCTGAACCCACCCTAGAATCCGAAAATCAGGTGTGGACGGCCGAATCAATTGCCTTGGATGGGAATGACGCGCGCGTTGGTGCCACGTTGTATCAGGAAAATGACGCAACCGATGTAGTGATGAATATGGTGCTCGGTAACGGTGCCCGGCTCTATGTGGACCATGCGCATCCGGAATACTCCAGTCCGGAAGTGACCAGCCCGCGTGATGCGGTGCTCTGGGATCAAGCAGGTGATCAGGTAATGCGCCGGGCCGCAGCCTCGGCCGACAGTTTGGGCAGTGGTGAACTGCTGCTATACAAGAACAACACCGACAATAAGTCGGTGTCTTACGGGTCCCACGAAAACTATCTGATCCCGCGCGATGTTCAGTTCTCCCGGTTGGTCGACGGGTTGACCGCATTTTTTGTCACGCGGCAGATTTTTTGCGGGGCAGGACGAGTGGGCCGCGGAATGCTTGGGCGCGGAGCCGAATTCCAAATCTCTCAGCGTGCCGATTTTTTTGAGGCAGAAGTTGGCCTGGAAACCACGGTCAACCGCCCGATCATCAATACTCGTGACGAGCCGCATGCCAATTGGGATAAGTACCGCCGATTGCATGTGATCATCGGAGATGCAAACCTTGGACAGATCTCCACGCTGCTAAGGGTTGGCACCACAAACTTGGTGCTCAGCCTGATCGAGGCGGGCATGTCGCCGAAGCTTGAATTGGCAGATCCGGTATCGGCCCTTCAGCAGATCAGCCACGACCCCACGCTGCAGACCTCAGTGCCGCTGCGTGGCGGGCGTCGAATGACCGCTATCGAGATCCAGCGAAGCTATTTGGAAGCGGCCGAAACCTATTGTGCCCAGCGCGGGGCCACCGATCCCGACACCAGTGAAATCCTCCAACGCTGGCGTGCCATCTTGGACACCCTCGAACAAGATCCCATGCAGGCGGCAGGCCAAGTCGACTGGGTCGCCAAATATACACTGATGAAGTCATTTACCGAACGCCACGGCGTGGGGCTTGATGATCCGCGCATCGCGCTGATGGATCTGCAATGGGCAGACCTGCGTCTGGACAAGGGATTGTATTACCGGATGGCCGCGCGCGGACTGATGGAAACCCTCTTCAGCCAGGAAGAAATCAATGCCGCGGCGGACAACCCACCGCACGATACCCGCGCCTACCTGCGGGGAATGACGCTGCAACGCTACGCACCTTATGTGGTGGCCGCTAACTGGGATGCGTTGTCATTCTCGGTACCAGGAGCACGGAAAATCAGCCGGTTCCACATGCCCGAACCGCTGGCCGGCAGTCGTGCGCAGGTTGGAGAACTCTTTGATGCGCAATTAGAGATCAATGAGTTCATCGACCAGTTGGCACAGCACCGCTAAACAGCGCAGAATGAGAACTAGGCGTGCATTACCTGCCGCCAAAGATTTGAGGAGCAAGAAATGACCCAGGAAAACTTCTCGGCTCGCCGTGAAAACCAAGCCCAGCCAGTCGAAGCCGAACAAGTCCAGGTAAATACCGCCGGTACCAGTGCCGGCGTTGATGACTTATTGGATGAGATTGATTCAGTGCTTGAATCGAATGCCGAAGAATTCGTGCGTGGCTTCATTCAAAAGGGTGGCCAGTAACTTAACTGCAGTCACGGGCAGGACCAACATGTTGCTGGTGGACTCTGGCAGCACCAATGAGGGGAAGTAATTTCCGGTGGATCGCAGGATTTTCGGTTTAGAGACCGAATTTGGACTGAACTATGTGCCATCTGACGGGCGACGGCTCACTCCAGAAGACGCAGCACGGCATCTTTTCCGGCCCGTTGTCGCGTGGGGACGCAGCTCCAATGTTTTCCTGAACAACGGTTCACGGCTCTACCTCGATGTAGGCTCCCACCCCGAATATGCCACCGCGGAATGCGATCAGTTGCTGCAACTGATTGCCCATGACCGCGCCGGTGAAACGGTGATGCTGGACCTTGTTGAACAGGCCGAAGAACAGCTGCTCGAAGAGGGCCACGAAGGCCGATTGTTCTTGTTCAAGAACAATGTGGATTCCGCGGGAAATTCTTATGGTTGTCACGAAAACTACTTGATCCCTCGCAAGGTCGAATTTAAGCGGCTTGCGGACATGCTCATCCCGTTTTTGGTGACTCGTCAGCTGCTGTGCGGTGCCGGTCATCTGGTGCAGGTTGAAGACGAAACAAAGTATGTCTTCTCCCAGCGCGCGGACCACATGTGGGAAGGCGTTTCCTCAGCGACCACACGTTCCCGCCCGATCATCAACACCCGTGACGAGCCGCATGCGGATGCCGAGTATCATCGTCGTCTCCATGTGATCGTGGGGGACTCGTCGATGAGTGAAACCACGCAACTGCTGAAGATCGGTGCAACGGATCTGGTCTTGCGGCTGATTGAATCCGGTGAGATCTATCATGATCTGCGCTTGGAGAACCCGATTCGGTCCATTCGCAATATCTCTCATGAATTTACCGGGCAAACCGTGGTGCGGTTGATGTCCGGAGATGAACCAACAGCACTGCAATTGCAGTGGAAAATCCTTGAACTGGTCAAGGGATTTGTAGCTCGACATGGTGCGCACCACGATCAGGTCGAACGGGTGCTTGAACTGTGGGAACGCGTTTTGGTAGCCGTTGAGAGCCAGGATTTCTCGTTGATCGACCAAGATATTGACTGGGCGATCAAGCACAAACTGATCACTGGCTACGCGGCGAAGAACAATCTGGGCCTGGATTCCCATCGCATTGCGCAGCTGAATTTGACCTACCATGACATTGACCCGACGCGGGGGCTGTTCCACTTGCTGCGGCGGCGCGGGCTAGCCAGTTCGGTTCTCGACCCGCAGGCAATTGCAGATGCAGTAGAAAATCCGCCAGCCACCACCCGTGCGGCGGTCCGCAGTAAATTCATCAGGGCTGCCAGAGAGACGGGCCGACGGTTTTCCACAGACTGGGTG
>DNHA01000222.1 GCA_003486025.1 Micrococcaceae bacterium
GTCCCTGAACCGAACACAGCTGGGAGAAGGTGGCCACACCGCCGGCAAACAACGCCAGCAGCATGCCACGGTAAGGAACTGAGTGCGGCTCGTGCCCGGTAAAGCTCAAACTAGACCCCGGTAGGAAGCAGTGGATACACCAGGTACAGCATCAGCAGTGCCATGGCGTTATTGATGAAGTGCAATAGGTAGGCGTAGGCCAGCGACTTGCCTGAAAGGATATAGGCCAAGGACATCAAAATGCCCAGCATCAAATATGGAAGCACTTCGGTGATCGACGCGATTCCACCACCGTTGAGGAAGTGGATTGACGCGAACACGATGGTGGAGATCAGTGCACAGACCCAGATATTGAGTTTGCGTGACAGCTTGCCAATCAGCAGGTGCCGGAAGAGATATTCCTCGACAAAGGGTCCGAAGACCGCGGTCACCACAAACATGACCGGCAGTGGAACTGCGGTGGTCATCCCCTGCAGGGCTTCTTGGTTTGCGCTGACCTGCGGCCCGCCAAAAAGCGTGGTGACAATGGCGGAGAAGAAAATCGTTAGCAACCATCCGCCAGGCAGCATCAGCCACTTGGCCCAAGGGTAGTACTTCATGGTTTTGAAGGACTCGAAGAACTGGGGGCCGCACTGGACCATCGCCAGGATGAAGAAGGTGGTGTACAGGATCAGGTTGATCCCGAACAAGGCCTGCTCTTGCGTGTTGAAGGCACTGAAATATCCAGGAATCAGCCCGATCAGCGATGCCCCGCCCAACACGAAAAAGAGAATGTAGGCAATGACGGTCCACCAGTCGCCACGGGACATCGCGCCGGGGTCAAAGACCCGTTGTTTGCGGCGCGGCAGGAAATACTGCTGAGGGTACGGCGGGGGTTGCTGCATATTCCTACCCTATCTAGTCAGCGGTTCATTCTTGTATCCAGCGCCTGTGAAAGCCATTAGTGGCTGATGGCAAATCAATCATTGGTACCGCAATTAACGTTTTCTACCCACCGCATCTTTGCGGTGGGCAGAAAACTTCAGCCACGGATTTGCTAGACGAGAGGGGCAGACATCGGCTTGGCGAAGAGCTTCGCACTCAGACTGCGGTGATGTCCTTCGAACGGGCGAGCTGGCGTGCGAGCACACCAGTCAACGCAATGCCCAGCACCGAGAAGGCCCCGGTGAGCCACCATGATCCATGCCAACCGCCGACCACCAGCGCCACCCAGGCGATAAGGAACGGCCCGAAAAAATTGCCCACGTTGAAGATCTGTTGCATCAGTCCGATGACCGCCGCCACCGAACCTCCGGGCGGGGCAAGGTTCACCGCGATGCGCGACAGGATCGCCGGAGCCGCACCGCCGACCATGGAAAAGAGGACGGCGAACGCTAGCTGCGCGATAAGCCCGGCCCCGACACCCCAATTGAAGGCGAAAACACCGACCGATGAGAGGGCCATAACCACGAAGCAAGTCACGAGCATGGCGTTCGGGCTGGAGCCGCGCTGCATGAGCACACCCGAGCCCAGCGCGCCGATGATGTTCACCCCGCCGACTAGGGCGGTCAGCAGGCCCGCCGTCAGGGAACTGGCGCCGACGGCTTGGTAGATCGAGGGAAGAAAGCCCATCACCGCCATCCACTGGATGGTATAGCACGCAAACACCAGCCCGGCGATCCATGGTCCGATGCTACGGACGGTGGTCAGGACCAGCCGCCCGGCCGATTTCGCGCTCTGGCCACTGGGCCGGGCTTCGTCGGCCGGTACCAGTTTGAACAACGGCAGCAGCATGGCTACCGCAAAGACCGCCATGACCAACCACAGCACGCGCCAGCTGACGGTTTCGAGCAGCAACGCTGACACGGTGAACCCGAGCAGCGCCGCGGTACCTTGGAAGGCGCCCCAACCGGCCATGGCAACATTCAGCCGCGACGGCGGGCAGCATTCGCGGATCAGCGCCGGGGCCAGCACCGTACACAGCAGGAAACCAATACCTTCTACTGCACGTGATGCCATGAGCACGGCCACCTCGGAGGCGAAAGCTCCGGCGCACGACCCGGCAGCGAGCAACATCAGGCCGGCGACCAGCATCCTGCGCAGCCCGAGTCGCTCACCAAGCCACGCGACGGCCAGACCGCCGAGCATGCTCGCCACCTGGATGATGCCCAGCAGCATGCCGGACCGGAGCAGCCCGAGTCCGAGCTGCGCGTCGATACTCGATAAGGCGCTGGGAAGCTTCCAGATGTGCATGGCGGCCACGATTCCGACGCAGACGATAACCACCCAGGAAAGTTCCGGAACGGAACCCGCGCGGCGTGGCGCGGCCGTGCTCACCTCAATCGGCTGCAACAAAGAACTCCTAGGGACCTGAGAATGCTACTGTGGGCTGGATCCCAGCCTGCCCGACCCGGATCACCTGACGGATCCACGTTCCGCCCAATGGAAAGTTTCGTCGGTGCGCCAGTTACCCGGTGCACCTCACCCGCATCGAGAAAGGGTCCGTCGTGGCCAACGCCCATCCCCGCAAGAAGCGCGAATTCGTTTCCCCGTCCCCGGCTCCGGGCGCGACGGTGACCTCTCGGGCGCTGTCACTGCTCGGCTCCTTCGACTCCGCGCACCCCAGGCTCTCGTTGAGTGAAATGGCACGCCGGGCAGAGCTTCCGGTGGCCACCGCCCACCGCCTGTCCGCGGAGCTAGTCTTCTGGGGCGCATTAGAGCGTTCCGGGCAGGACTACGTGGTGGGGCACCGTCTGTGGAAGCTAGGTCTGCTGGCACCGGTGCGCAAGAACATCGGAGAGCTGGCCGCCCCCTATATGCAGGATGTCTTGTTCGTGACGCAGAACGTGGTGAACCTGTTCATCCTCGAAGAAGACCACGTGCTCCTCCTCGAACGACTCTCCGGCACCCGCTCGGGGGCTCCCTTCCGGCGCGTAGGAGAGCAGCTACCGCTTCACGCATCCGCAGACGGCAAGGCGATCCTAGCCTTCGGCGCCCCCGATCTCTGGGAGACTGCGCTGGAGAATATGGCCCGGGCGGGCCAGATGACCGAGCATACGATTTCCTCACCCGCCCATCTGCACCGCGAGGTCGCGATGGTGCGCGAACGCGGCTACGCGACCACCAGCCAAGAGGCCGGGCTGGACAACTACGGCGTCGCGGTCCCGATCATCTCCTCCGACGGCACCTGCACCGCCTCGCTGGGCGTGGTCACGCAGAACCAGCCGGTCGCCGTAGGCCCAATCGTGCCGGTCTTGCGCATCGCGGCCCGCGGCATCGGACGCCGCATCAGCCTCGGCGGGGAGTACTGACGGCAGACAATTTCGACCGGTATTCCATTGGATGGAAAGGTCGCAAAATGTGTCGCAAGATACATCTAATCTGAATTCACGCCGCGGAAATCATTTCCTTCCGCCGACTTCCAACTTTCGAGACCCTCAGGAGCGGTAGCTCATGCCTGTCACTGCCCCCAGCTTCGCCCCGGCGACCATCGACACCGTGATCGAGACCGTCGAACAGCCCGCGCAATCAGTTGCCTCGCTGGTACTGCGCCGCACCGACGGCCAGCAGTTCCCCGTCTGGGAAGCTGGTTCGCACATCGACGTGCACCTAGAGAACGGGCTGATCCGCCAGTACTCGCTGTGCTCCTCGCGTCAGAACCTCTCCGAGCTGCGCATCGGTGTACTGCGCACCCCCGATTCGCGTGGCGGCTCCGCCCACGTGCACGACGCCCTGCGCGCCGGTAAGGCACTGAGAATCTCTGCTCCGCGCAACAACTTCCCGCTGGTCGACTCGCGCAAGTACCTGTTCTTGGCCGGCGGCATCGGCATCACCCCGATCATCCCGATGCTCGAAGCCGTCGAGGCGGCCGGGCGCCAGTGGGTCCTCTACTACGGTGGGCGCTCGCGCGACACCATGGCCTTCGCACGAGAGCTAGAAGCCACGTACGGCACCGAGAAGGTCAAGATCATCGCAGAAGATGTTGAAGGCCGACTAAATCTCCAAGAAATCCTCGGCATGCCCCGCGCCCACATGCTGGTTTACGCCTGCGGTCCGGGCGGCATGCTCGGCGCCATCGAGGATTTCTGCATGGGCTGGCCGCCGGGCGTCCTACACACCGAGCGCTTCGTGGCCAACGACCTAGGCGCAGGCGGCAATACCGAACCATTCGA
>DNHA01000076.1:0-876 GCA_003486025.1 Micrococcaceae bacterium
CAATGCACGCACGAGGTCGATCTGCGGAACGATGGCGCCGAATATCGGGGTCAGCTCGCGCTGGGAGAACATCAATTGCGTGTAATCAGAGCTTGGGGCGGTATCGAGCATGATCAACGGCTTGGCTGCCAAATCGGCCAGATCGATAGACTGCGCACTAGCCAGTGGATCGGACTGCGCAAGCACCGCCATCACTTCAGTTTCATAAACAACACTGCGCTGCAAAGTTGCCGGCAACCCGATATCGTAAACGACCGCAACATCGAGCGAACCGTCCGCCAAGGCGGGCAGAAGGTCGGAGTGGTCTCCTACGGTGATGCGGATTTCCACTTCAGGGTGCAGTCTTGCAATCCCTTCCAGTACCGCTGGCAGGACGTTGCTGGCTAATCCCGTATAACAGCCCAGTGAGACCGGGCCGCGCAATTCACCGCTGACTTCGGAGAGCTCTCCAGCCAAGGAATCAGTGGCACGCAAAATTTCGCTGGCCCGCGAGGCGAAATGCGTTCCGGCGGGGGTGAGGTACATGCCGCGCGCCTTGCGCCGCACGCAAAGCTGCTCACCTACGGCCGTTTCCAGTTCGGTGATCGCGTGAGACAGCGCAGAATCTGACATGTGCAGGGACTGCGCAGCGGAGTTTAAAGTCTGGTGATTAGGCAGCTGGGCAAATAATTCCAATTGGCGCAGGGTGAATTTAGCCACCGGCTATTTCCTAACTAATCGAAGAAGTATCGCTAATATTCGCAGTTTACTGTTGGTTAGTCCGATGTGACACTTAGTGAAACAACGAACCCAGGCCCAAGCTAGGAGCCAACCATGAGCGCGAACACAGCCCGTTGCCCAATGGGACATGGACCCATTCCAACAATCTGGTGAGTG
>DNHA01000076.1:882-10043 GCA_003486025.1 Micrococcaceae bacterium
ACTGCCCGAACAAGCCGAGAGTCGCCCGACGCATGTAGGCGGCGTATAACATTCTGGAGCAAAAGAGGTTCCGGTAGTCAATTGGCTTCAACCGGCGCAGCTGCTCGCAGATCCGTATGGGAGTTATGCCCGGCTGCGTACCGAAGCCCCGGTCGCCTGGGTGCCGATGCTCAACAAATTCCTCGTCACCAGTTATGCCGGATGCCATGAAATTGAGCAGGATCAGAGCATCTTCAGCGCTAATGTCTCCGGATCAACCATGAATCGTGCCATCGGAGCGCACCCGATGCTGCGCAAAGATGATCCGGAACACGCCACTGATCGACTTGCGGTCAATCCGGTACTGCGACCGAAGAACATCAAGGAAGCCTGGGCAGAGGTGTTTGCCCGCAATGCTGATATCTACCTCGATGAGTTGGAGGACGTTGGTCCGGATAACGCCGATCTTAACCGCGACTATGCAGCCCCGTTGGCCGCCAAAAACCTCGGAGATTTGGTGGGTTTGAAGGACGTCGATGTTCAAACGGTACGCACCTGGNNACGACTTTATTGCCGGGATAGGAAATGTCTTAGATGACCCGGAGATCTGGAGGCGTTGCGAGGCATCCACGGAGCAAGCCGACGCGCTGATCAACGAACTCATTCCGCACTATCAACTGCACCCCAATGCTTCCATGCTTTCGGCCTGGGCCAACAGTGGTTTACCCGATGCAAATATCGCGGCCAACGTGAAGCTAAGCATTTCCGGAGGCATGAACGAACCGCAACATATGGTCACCAATATCGTGTGGGCACTGAGCAATCATCCCGACCAACGAGAGCAAGTCCTGGCTGATCCTACGCGGTGGACCGCGGTCTTTGATGAGGCGGTGCGATGGCTCTCTCCTATCGGCATGTACCCACGAGAAACCACCGTGGACACGGTGTTGGAAGGGGTTAGGATTCCGGCCGGCTCGGGTATCGCAGTGGTGGTTGCCGCGGCCAATCATGACCCTGCCCAGTTCGGGGAAAACGCCGCGGACTTTGATATCAGCCGGCCTAAAAAATCACACCTCGCCTTTGGTGCCGGAGTGCACCTGTGCGCGGGGCATTGGGCGGCGAAGAGTGCCATCGGCCAAATCGCCGTGCCGAAAGCCTATGAACGATTCCCCGGGCTGCGCATTGAAGAATCTCGCCCCGGGCAATGGGCAGGTTGGGTCTTCCGTGGGTTGACCAGCCTACCGGTCACCTGGAACTGAGCAACCAAGAAACTTTTACAGGAGCAAACATGCCTAGCATTACCTTTACCCAGCCAGACGGAACCGCGCAACGACTCGAAGTTGAGCAGGGAACCACCTTGATGCGCGCTGCGGTGAGCAATGGAATTGACGGAATCGTGGGGGAATGCGGCGGACAGGCGATGTGCGCAACCTGCCACGTGTACATCCGTCCGGAATATGCGGACGCGCTTCCCGAACTCGGAGCAGACGAGGACGAAATGCTTGACTGCACTGCGGCAGAACGCACCGAACGTTCACGGTTGGGCTGCCAGATCAGCACCGGGGCATCGCTGCCCGAAATTATTGTTGATATTCCCGCGGGCCAGGTGTAGTCATGAGCGTAGTAATCATAGGCGGCGGTCAAAGCGCGCTGCAGGTTGCAGATTCGCTGCGCGGCAACGGATATACCGAGCAGATCACAATTGTTGCCGATGAGGCCGGGCTTCCATACCAACGGCCACCGTTGTCCAAGGACTTCCTCTCTCCGCAAGGCACACCCAAGCCATTGCCGCTGCGTGGTGAAAATTTCTTTTCGCAGAAGAGCATCAACCTGCTCGACGGCGTTAGCGCCATCGACATCGACCGTCCGAACCGCCAGGTGGCACTGTCCAACGGAAACTCCCTGGGGTATACGCATTTGGTACTCGCTACCGGTGCGCGTAACAGGCTCATTGAATGTCCGGGTTCGAAGCTCGATGGCGTGCATTCGCTGCGCACGTTGGACGATGTGCAGGATCTGCACGCTGCGTTGCCCGCGGCCAAAAATGTGGTGGTCGTTGGGGCGGGATTTATCGGGCTCGAATTTGCTGCGGCCGCCAGAGCCCACGACTGCCATGTGACTGTGCTGGAATTCGCCGCACGCCCAATGGCCCGTGCGCTCAGTGAGCCGATGAGCCAGTGGTTCGCGCAAGCTCACCGGGACCTTGGTGTCGAGTTGCGGCTGAACGAGGGAATCGAAAGATTCGAAGCGGCGGGCGGGGGAGAAGTAATGGCTGCGGTCTCGAGCACCGGGCAGCGATACCCGGCGGATCTGGTGTTAGTGGGCGTTGGAGTTTTGCCCAACGTAGCTCTGGCTGAAAATGCCGGGTTGGAGACCTCGAACGGAATTGTGGTGGATCAGTGCCTGCGCACCTCGGATCCCAGCATCTTTGCCTCGGGCGACTGCGCCAATTTCCCTAATGTGCATTCGCCGGGCCGAACACGGCTTGAATCGGTGCAAAATGCTACGGACCAAGCTAGGCATTTAGCCGGCAGTATTCTCGGCGACGAGAGCCCTTATGCGGATCTCCCATGGTTCTGGTCCACCCAAGGACCTTACCGCTTGCAAATAGCTGGCCTCAGCCAAGCTGGTGACGATACCCTGGTGCTCGGCGATCCCCGGACCGCGAAATTTTCGGTGCTGTGTTTCCGAGGTGAGGCCTTGGCGGCGGTCGAATCGGTCAACTTGCCGGCAGATCATCTGGCAGCCCGGAAGCTGATCGGAGCAGGAACCCGCATTACCCGTGCCGAGGCCGAAGAAGCAGGATTCGCGCTGAAAAATCGGGCGCGAGTTATTGCAGGAGCCGTCTGATCGGATTATCGCTGATGTTTGGTTTGGGTTCTTCCTTGTGGAAGCCGACGGAAGCTCAAAATCTTGGAAGCGCCAGAGTGATTGTGTACGTTTCGTATTGAATGCGAAAACGCGTATGGTTGTGCCATGGCAATTAGAAGTGAAGGTAGTCGTCGAGCGATTCTCGAAGCAACCATGAAGTTGCTCGACAATTCAGGGTCCGCCGGTGTTTCCGTTCAGAAACTATCAATCGAGCGTATCGCCCGCGAGGCCGGAGTCAGCAAAACCACCATTTACCGTTGGTGGCCTAGCAAGGTTGCGGTGGTCATCGATACGTTCTTGGATAATCACGTAGCTCGCACTCCGGTTCGTGAAGATATCCCGGCTATCGATGCTCTGCGCGAGCACCTCAAATCCCTGACGGAGGTCTATGCCGGCGGCGAGGGCCGCCTGGTGGCCCAGCTTGTCGGTGAGTGCCAGCAGGATCACGCGGCACTGACTGAGTTCAAGGATCGTTTCTGGAATCCGCGAGCGGCAGCGGTAAGTGCGCTCATTGAACGTGTTATGGACGAAGGTGCGATGCGCTCGGACCTTGATCCGATGATGGTGACCGAGATGCTTTATGCTCCAGTGTATTTCCGACTGCTTGTTGAGTCTGGACCTCTGGACGCGGCCGCGGTTAACGAGATTTTGGAAACCGCCCTGGAGGGTCTCGCGGTGAGAAAATAAGACTCAAGAAATCCCTGCACCTTCACGAGCTCTGCTCGTGAAGGTGCAGGGATTTCTTCATGAGAAAAGAAGTTCACATTAGCCATAAACGATCATTGTCCTTGTAGGATACGATACGGTTCGTATATATTTATTTCAGAGCGCATTGATGGAACTTTTTCTACTCTATGGCGCAGGCCAGAGCTATTTTCATGCCAATCAAAACATTTCACGCGGTCTGCGGAGCTGAACCAGGCACGCTGCCGCCATGAAAGGAATCGTCAACGTGAGTACAGCCATTGCAGCGAATGATGCGGTGATAGTCGCCTATAGCAGGACGCCTATCGGTCGTGCACGCAAGGGTTCCCTTGCGGGGGAACGCCCGGAAGATCTTGGGTTAGCCGCAGTGCGCGGTGCTATGGCCAAGCTCCCGCAGCTTCAGGGCGAGCATATCGCCGACTCCTACTTCGGCTGCGCCATGCCGCAGGGCGCGCAAGGGGACAATGTGGGCCGCCGAATTATGGTGCTCGCCGGACTGGACAATGTACCCGCGGCGACGGTGAATCGATTTTGCGCATCCTCGTTGCAAGCTACCGCTATGGCAGCCCAAGCGATCCGTGCAGGAGATGGAGAGGTGTTCGTGGTCGGAGGCGTTGAGTCAACGAGCAGCACCCCACCGATCACCGACTCTCCATACCCCGGGTTCGCGCAATCCGCCCACCGTGCTGACGAGCTCTTTGAATCCGGTGCGCAGTGGAGCGACCCGCGAACCGCAGGCCAACTGCCTGATATTTACATCTCCATGGGCAAGACCGCAGAATTTGTTGCCCGGAAAACAGGTACGACAAGAGCGGACCAAGATCAATGGGCGCTGACCTCTCAACTACGCGCTTCCCAAGCAGTTAAGGACGGGTACTTCGCACGGGAAATCACGCCGTTCACCACCGATGCCGGCATGCTGGTGAAAGATGATGACGGGCCGCGGCCCAGCACCAGCTTGGAAACGCTATCCGGACTCAAGCCGGNNCCGGTATTCCATGAATCCGGCACAGTGACCGCCGGCAATGCAAGCCCGTTGAACGACGGAGCCTCCGCGTTAGTCGTGATGAGCGCACAACGCGCGGATGAACTGGGATTGACTCCGCTGGCACGTATTCTGGGCAGCGCAGCCAGCGGACTGTCCCCTGAAATTATGGGTCTAGGACCTGTGGAGTCGTCCCGGCGCCTGCTGCAGCGACTGGGCTTGGGAATCAATGACATTGACATTGTGGAACTCAATGAAGCATTCGCCGCACAGGTAGTTCCTACGGTGCGGGAATTGGGTGCCGACCCGGAGAAGGTCAACCCCTTTGGCGGTGCCATTGCTCTGGGTCACCCATTTGGTGCCACAGGTACCAGGCTTGTGGGCACTCTGGTTAATGGATTGCAAGCCAAGGATGGAACTCTCGGTTTGGCGACGCTTTGCGTGGGTGGCGGCCAGGGGATGGCGATGGTTGTGGAGCGTTTATCATGAGTCAACAAGCCCAGATTGCCGAACCGGCACACTCGATGCTTGCCGCAGACAAGAGTCTGGAACGGCTGGGGATCCGCGTGTTGAGCGCCAGCGAAGGGCGCGCCACCGCGGTTTTGCAGGTGGAAGCCGATATGGCCAACGGACACGGCATTGCCCACGGTGGCTACGTTTTTGCCGTGGCGGATACCGCATTTGCCATGGCTGCGAACACCTTCGGCGCGGGCATTGCCACGGCCGAGGCCGATATCTCTTATCTCAGCCCGGCCCATATTGGCGAAGAGCTGGTGGCGCAGGCCGAAGTGAGTTTCCATGAAGGGCGGCGAATGATTGTCGACGTCCTGGTGCGTGCCGGAAAGCGGACCGTGGCAGTTTATCGGGGCAGTGGACGAGCATTGCGCACGGGGACCGAACCGACCATGTAATGTCCAACGACAAGGCGCCCGAGGAATGCTCAATCTCCTCGGGTGCCTTTTGTACTTCAATGACCAGAAGCACATAGCAAAACTGCGCCCGAGTTCCGTCTGGAATCCGGACGCAGTTTCCTAGTGGACTACTTCTTGGCGTCCTTGGCCATCTTGGCGTTGGCCAGCTTGTCGGCAAGGCCCATCAGCGAGGGCGACCCTGCCGCGGCAATGACAAAGGCATCTACCGGACGCTTCAGCTTGGTAGCCAAGGATTCGTCGGCACCGGCCAGTGCCGCTTCACGACCCATGGCAGGGTTCAGGTGGCAACGAACCGGGACGTTGAGAATCAATCGACGCAGGCATGAATTGTCATGGTCGCACCAGTTGATCTTTTCCTGTTGGCCTTGGAGTACCTTATTGGGGAATTCGGGGTCGGCCAGCAGCTGGCGGGCGAGCATAATTCCGTCGGCATAGCCGTCCTCGATTGCCTGCGCAGCCTGCTGCGGTTCGTAGGTGTTGCTGAGCAAGAGCGGTACATTCGGCAAATGTTTGCGGAAGATCTGCGGCTCACTGTGCGCCAGCATCTGTCCTGAAGAGGACGGGAGATTGTCGTCCATCGACTCGTAATTCGCATCGGTCAGCGCGATGTACCCGACTCCTTCCTTGACGACATAGGTCATGACTTCGGCAAAACCTTCCGGACCCTGGCCGTCGGGCAGGTGGTCGTTTACGCTCATGCGTACGCCCACCGGGTAGTCGGGGCCGACTTCGGCACGGATCGCTCTAATGGTGTCCGCTAGGAAGCGGGCGCGGTTCTCCGCGCTGCCACCGTACTCATCGCTGCGCCAGTTGGTGCGGGGGGAGAAAAAGGATGAGTAGAGGTAGCGCATATGGGCACCGATCTCGATGCCGTCGAACCCCGCTGCCGTGGCGCGCAGTACCGCGGCGACGGTCTCGTTCTGGACCTCGAGCAGCTCTTCCTTGGTGATTTCTTCAGGAGTTGGGTTGGTCCGTCCGCCGGGGATATACATTCCATGGGGCAAGCGCGGTGCCGCCATGCGCACCGGCTTCGGGCTGGCGGCGCGGGTGGTGCGTCCCTCTCCCGGTACTCCCATGGCGCCGAAGGCCGGAAAGATCTGCGCGAAGAGGGGCACATCGTACGCGTGGACCGCGTCTACCATCTTCTTGAGTCCTGGAACGAACCGGTCATTATCAAAACGCATGAGTGGCTGGAAGGGTGCCTCCGCATATCCGCTTTCGGTGGCCACGGTGCCGCCAACGATCAGCAGACCGGCGCCGCCCTTGGCGCGGGTGGTGAGGAAAGCGATGGTCTGCTCGCTGGGACTTCCGTCCTTGGTTGGCTGCAGCACTGCCATCGGGCTGAGCACAAAGCGGTTCTTGATCGTCAGCCCGTCGATTTTCCAGGAGCTGGAAAGAACCTTGGAGGCGGACACGGTGCTGGTCTCGGTAGACATTTTTCTCCTTGAAAGGACTGCAAACGTTCGGAAAGCTCGTCAGTAATTGAATTCGACTCGTTTCGTATCGTATCGCGTTTGTGACCTGATGCATATCATTTTCGAGAATTTTTCAGACTATGACCTGCTGAAGACTTCCGCTAAGCTGGCAGAAAATGGGCCAACGAATCGCCGACTTGGAGTAATGGCCTCAATTCGCCGGAGGGGCCAGGGGGCCGACGTTGACAATGTGCCCTAAGCCGCTAGCCTCCACCCACTCTTTTGCGTTAACCGCCGGGGCGCATTTGATGGAAGGATGCTTTGCCGGAGCAGGCTCATTCGACCACCGAATCAGAAACAGTGCCTTTCGCCGTGTGAGTCACCACCATAGTCGACGCCGCACACGTGGATGTCGCCAAGGTGCAAGGCTTCTTCAAGGAAGTAGGACTGGATGCCATGCCAACGATCATCCAAACCGCTGTGACTGTCGTCCTTCTCTGCTCAATGATGAACTTCAGAATGTGCTGATGACTTCGGTTACAACCGTGGCCGCGACGTGGCGGAAATTGCCGGGGCCAAGCATCTGGTCCTAATCCATCTTGTTCCGGTCGATACTCCGTTCTCGCTATGGGGCAATACTCAGCAGGGGGATTCGGGCTGCTCATCGTCGGGGCTGAACTTCATGAGCTTTGGTGTGGGCTCTCTTCAGGGATCCCGCAAACCGCGCGAGTTATAGCAGACGAATCAAAGCAGGCGGTTGCCCCGGCCAAATGGCCTGGGCAACCGCCTGCTTTGTATTGTGTGAAAACGAGACTTTGCTTAGAACCTGTTGCGTACGTGCCGTTCGCGTCGATAGAGCGAAACCACGGCGAGGATGATGACGCCGAACACGATGCGGCTTTGCGCCTCGGATAATCCATTGCTCACAATGATCGTCGAAAGCAAGGTGAGAATCAGTGCGCCCAGCAGCGTGCGGGTATAACTGCCGTGGATTGAGCCGAAGATCGTTCCACCAACCAGCACCGCCGCTAGTCCGGAAAACAGGTAGGGATCGCCGATGGTCTGTGACCAGCCCGAACCATAGGCGGCAATGAATACCCCGGCAAGGCCAGCGAAGGCACCGGAAGCGGCAAAGACCAGAACCCAGACGATTGAGGTTCGTATTCTTGTCAGTCCCGCGGCTCTGAAGTTAACTCCCGTCGCATAAAGCCGGCGTCCTGCGGTGGTGCGGTTCAAGAAGACCCACAGGGCCACACCGAGCAGCAACACGATCAGAATGATTGGTGGGAACGGAAGCCCGAAGGTCGTTGCGCGAAGGCTGGCCAGGGAACGCAGTGAATCATGGGGCACCGAGGAATAATCGCCATCCGCCAAGAACAGCGTGGCGCCGGTTAGAGCTGCGCCGGTGCCCAAAGTGACTACCAGTGGTTGGACGGTAAAGTGATGGCAGATCCAGCCAATCAGGGCGCCGATGCCACCACACACGAGGATGGTGAGCAGTATTGCCAGCATTGGCGACAAGCCCAGTTTGCCCGTGGCGTTTGCTGCCATGAAGGCGCCAAAGAGTATGTAGCCAGGCGTTGCAAGATCCAATCCACCAAGTATGACGACTAATGTTTGGCCCATCGCCGCTAGAGCCAGCAAGGATGCGATCAACAGCAACGAGGTCACCGAACGTGGGTTGAAGATGGAGGGAATGCTGATCAATAGCCAAGCCGCCAAGACGAGCAAGACCAAGGCTTGCAATACTGGCAGCTCAACAAGTATCCGCTTGATCTTCGGGCCGAGGCGTCGTTCTGCCGAGGCCGTTTGCTTTCTGATGGTGGTGCTCTTGCTCATGATCGAACCTTCTTTAACCGTGGAGTAAGTAACGTGGCTCCCAAGACGACACCTACGACGAGCAGAGCGCCGTAGGCGAACTGAATCAGGCTAGGTGCGACGCCGGAGGCGGTCAGCAGCTGTTGGAGCAGGTAGATGCAGATGGCCCCGAACAGTGCGNNNCCCGCCTCGGCCTCCGGCCAGGCTGGTCCCGCCAAGCACCGCCGCCGCCAATCCCAGCAGCGCGTAGGTGGTGGCCAAGGAAGACTGTGAGGACTGCACAATGGCAGTTAGCGCGATACCGGCGATACCGGCGAACAAGCCGCCTACCGAGTAGGCGAGAATGCGCACCGCGGTGGTATTCACTCCAGAGCCGAACGCCGAAATATCACTTTCGCCCGTGGCCAGCAGGTTGCTGACAAAGGCAGTACGGCGCAGTCCAAACCAAATCAGAGC
>DNHA01000076.1:10119-11635 GCA_003486025.1 Micrococcaceae bacterium
ACCTCGGTCCAGTTATCCGGGGCTGCAATCGGGTTCTGCGCGATGGTCAGCGACAATCCGATGAGCAGGAAGAGCATTCCGGTGGTGGCGACCACGGGGTGCAAGCGCAAAACTGCGATCAGTACCCCGTTGATTGCCCCAATGGCTGCGGCCAGCAATAGCACGAGGGGCGCAGCCACCTGCCAGTTGCCCAGCCCCGCGGGAATCAGGATGGCGACAAAGAAGCAATTGATGAAAGTTGCCAGCGGGCCCACCGAAATATCGATGCCTCCAGAGAGGATGGCCGGCGTTGAGGCAAACCCTACGAGCACAAACGGGGCCAGTGTGGAAAGCGTGGCGGGAAGCCGTTGCGGGGATAAGAAGGACGGGGAAATAAGGAGATTCAGTACCAGCAAAACGAGTGCAAGCAGGAGCGCAAAGGCGAAAGGCCAGCGTTGGAGGAGCTGTTGGACGCGGCTCATGAGTGCACCTCTGATTTCTGGCCGAAGTAGGCCGCGACAATTGATTCGGTGGATAGCTCGGGATGGGCGATTTCGGCAAATACTTGCTGATCGCGGAAGACCAAAACTCGGTCCGCCAGGTCAACGAGTTCGTCAACTTCACTGGAGAGCACCACTACGCTGAGCCCTTCGGCGCTGAGTCGGTCCAAGATTGCATAGATCTCTCGCTTGGTGCCGATATCTACTCCGCGAGTCGGGTCATTCAGAAGCAATACCTTAGGATCGGTGGCGAGCCATCGGGCGAGCAAGACCTTTTGCTGGTTGCCTCCGGAGAGGGTGGAAATCGCGTCATTGGCGGAGCCGAAGCGAAGTGCCAGCGATTGGGCGAAGGCGTTGAATCTCTGGGAGATGCTCTTGGTGTTCAGCAGCCCGCGGTGGCGGTCTTGATGCAATGTGGGCAGAGCGAAATTCTCTTGGATGGTCATCGACTCGAATAGCGATTCGCCGCGGCGTTCACGTGGCAGGTAAGCCACACCGAGGCGGTCGCCATTACGATCGGTCAACGGTGTCTGCGTATCTTTCTCCCCGGTGCGCACTACCGTTCCCGGACCGGAGGCAACACCTGCGAGGCGTTTGATGAACAAATCTTGGCCGTGGCCTTCGAGCCCGGCCAGCCCCACGATTTCACCGGCGCGCAGTTCCAGATTGATGGGTGTCGACGTGGGCGTCAGCCGCAGGTCAAGACTTCGAAGGAGCAATTCTCCGGGCGTATGAGGTTGGCGTACCGTCACCTCGTGATCGGAGCGTCCGGTCATTTCGGAAATAAGGGCGTCGATTGACAGGTTGTCGCGTTCAACGGTGAAGACGCTGTGCCCTGAGCGCAGCACTGAGACTCGATCCGAAATTTCTGCCACCTCGTCCATCCGGTGGGAAATGAAGAGAATCGCGGTGCCGAGTGTAGTGAGACGACGCATCTCAGCAAAGAGACGATCCCTGGTTTGTACATCCAAAGAGGCCGTCGATTCGTCCAGTACAAGAACTTTCGGACCCCGAACCAGTGCCCGGGCGATGCACAC
>DNHA01000132.1 GCA_003486025.1 Micrococcaceae bacterium
GTCGCGCCGTTGGCGCAGCGTTGCGGTCTCGTCCTGACGGAAAGAATACATGGCGAAAATACGGGTCTCATAGTCCGCAAATTCAGCTGCCAAATCCGCCGGCGGCGCGACCTCTTCAAATTCGGCATCGGGATCCACGGTCTCATGACTGGACAGGTAGGCCGTAGCGTCCTGCCGGATGCTATCTTCACGGGCACTGAGATTAGCCTCAATTTCTGCGGCCTTTTTACGTTCTTCGGCAAGACGCAGGTTGAACTCGTCCTCAATCTTCCCGTAGTCACTGGTATCGAACAGATTGCTGAGCAGGTCTTCACGTGCGGTGGCCTTGGCACGCAAGAAATCCGCGAACCCGCCTTGCGGGAGCATCACCACCTTGGTGAACTGATCGCGGTCCAGACCTAGCAGGCCACCGAGGATCTGCCCTACTTCATCGTTACGGGTCGACAAGGCCTCCCATTGTCCCTTGACCAGTTCTCGCAGCGCACTGGCTGCTTTCTGCTCGGTCACCCCATTTTTGCCACGCTTGCTCGGACGCATCCAGGCTGGGGAACGAGTCACTTCAAAGCGACGGTCCCCGACGGTTAATTCGCAGATGATCTGCGGTTCGATACCTTCTGCTGCGTGATCCGAGCGGATCTGCCGGCTGCCTGCCCGGTTTCCGGGCAACGAACCATAGATGCCGTAGCAAATGGCGTCGAGAATGCTGGATTTGCCGGCGCCCGTGGGACCGTCAAGCAAAAACAATCCGCCAGCGGACAATTCATCGAAGTCAACGTCTTCTACTCCGGCGAATGGGCCAAAGGCCTGGATGCGAAGTTTATGAATTCTCATTTGCCCACCTGTGCTTCACGCGTGCTGCGGATTACCGAGTCGAGCAGTTCCCGTTCTAGTTCATCGGCCTGCCGGTCTCTGACATGTTCAATAAAGTCTGTGCAGACCTGGGTGGTGCTGGTTGCCTTAGCCATCCGGTCGGAATATGTCGACTTTTCCTTGGCCTTGCCACCTTGTGGGTCAAAGGAGAGCACCACGGTGTCGGGAAAGCGAGTCCTCACTTTGCTCATCGCATCCGCCGGGCGTTCCGGGTCGGTCAGCGTCACCTGGCACCACGCGTCCTGGGCAAAGTCCAGGTCCTTATCGGCGAGAAGATCTTCGAGATTTCCGCGCAGGATGGCGAGTTTTTTCGGTACCGAAAGCAGTACTTCTTCATACCCGGTAATTCCCTGCGCATCGGTGTCGATCAGCCAGACTCCCTTGCGCTGGTTCACTTCCGAGAAGGAGTAGGCCAACGGAGAACCTGAATAGCGGATCTTCTCGGTGATGCGTTGGCGTCCATGGAGGTGGCCCAACGCGGTGTAGTCAAAATTCTCAAAGAGCCTCGCGGGAACTACATCCAGGTTGCCGGTGCTCAGCTCACGTTCCGAGTCACTGCCTTCACCGCCGGCGGCAAAGAGATGCGCCATTGCCACCGACACCACCGGGGTGCCACTCTTTCGCAGTTCTCGCAGGTGCTCGTCGATACGGTTTATGGCCGCTCCAACTACTGCCGCGTGACTGGCTTTTTCCACCTGAAGTTCATCCATTACCATCCGTGGCTCCAGATACGGGATCCCGTACACGGCCACTCGGTGCGCATCTGCTTCGAGAACCACCGGTTCGAGCATGCGCGAGGTATCGGCAAAAATATGAACTCCGGCAGAATCCAAGAGTTCTGAGGCGAATCCCAGCCGGGAGGCGGAATCATGGTTGCCGCTGGTCAAAATTAGGGTGGCTCCGGTTTTGCGAAGCTCGGCCAACACCCAGTTGCACAAACGCACCGCATCCACATGGGGCAATGCACGGTCATAAATGTCTCCGGCCACCAACACCGCGTCCACTTGGCGTTCGCGGGTGATATCGATGATTTCCTGCAGTACGTTGCGCTGGGCATCGAGCAGCGACGCACCGTGGAAGGTACGGCCCAAATGCCAGTCTGAGGTGTGAAGCAATCGCATGATCCCACCTTATGCAATACCTTCGACAGTTTGCGCACTAGAATGAACTTGTGAATGAAACCGGTGAAATTGCACTCCTGCCAGAGAACTACTCAGACAAGGTGTTCGCGATCCTGCTCGGCCTAGCCGACGGCGCAACCCACGCCCGGGACGATATCGATCCCGGTGCCACCGAACTACTCCCGCTCTATATGGTCGATGGGCTGCTTGAAGCCCTCGAATGGGCCAAAGACGGTGTGGGCAGTGACGAGCTAGCCTGCATGTGGCTTGCTTCGCTTCGCGCCTACTCTCAGCTCACCGGGTCATTCCCGACCGGTGCGCCCGAGCCACTGAAGCGTTGGATTGATCTCGAAATGAAGAAGGTCGAGATTCATGACGGCCTGATGGCTGGCGATCCGCTCAACATGTCGGGCCTGAAATCCAAAGATATGGGCCAGCGCGGGCGCCCTACCGGAGTAAATGCGGACTCCACCGGAGTGCTTCCACGTGCCGCAGCGGTAGCCCTGCTCTCCCGCGTCCCGGAATCCACTACCGAGGCGCTGTCCCGTGCCTCTGCGTACCTGACCCATGATGAGCAGGCAGCAAAAACCACGGTGGCCGCCGCCCGCATTGTCCGCTCCGCCATTGAACGCTCCCAGGCTGCTGGCAGCGAATGGGAAGCACTGCTCGTT
>DNHA01000276.1:0-354 GCA_003486025.1 Micrococcaceae bacterium
AAGCTTGATTCCCCGACCACCAGGCAACCCCGCACCCATGCCGTTTTGCCCGGTATGGAAAATACACGGCAACCCCAATTCCTGCAGAGTTTCCCACAACGGGTAAAAGGCTACGTCGCTTGGGTCAAAGCCCTGGAGTGAAGGATGGAATTTAAAACCACGTACGCCAAGCTTTTGTGCCTGGTAAGCGGCGTCTTCCAATGCAGCTTCTCCACGGCGAGGATCCACCGAACCAAAAGGAATGAGGACATCGTTGTTACGGGAACACCCTGCAACCAAATCCTCGATGGAATTTGGTTCATGGCCCAGTGCGGTCCGCGCATCAACGGTGAAGACCACCGCTGCCATCTGTTG
>DNHA01000276.1:447-9510 GCA_003486025.1 Micrococcaceae bacterium
TTGAAATATGCTGCGGAAGCTTCAAAGAGGTCCTCAGGCATAGCCTTGTGGCCACATTCGTCCACTTCAAGATGCACATGCATGTCGATGGCATTAAGAGCTTCGAAGTTGATGCCTAGTTCATATCGAACTGTCATTTGTTTTTCCTCGAACCTTATTTGGCTGGCTCTGGACGAAGCTCTTCGGGAAGTTCGGGGAACTTCTCTCCAACGCTCTGCTGGTACTGACCAAAACGAGTAGAGAATTCGCTGGTCAACGTCTCGTAGTCCCAGCCACCAGCATGGAATTCGGTGTTCACTGCTTCTGGATGGCTCCAGATCTGGATGCGGTCTCCACCCACTCCGATAGCCTGCCCGTTCACATCCGCAGCAGCATCCGAGGCAAGGAACGCGATGAGCCCGGCCACGTCATCGGCGGTGCCGAAGCCCAGTTCCTTGCGGAAGAAGTCCGGCATGGCTTCGCCTCGCTCATCGGCCTGCACCGCGGCGGAGAAGAACGGTACGGTCTTAGTCATTTCGGTTGCAGCTACCGGGATGACGACGTTGGCAGTGACTCCTGCGCGCTTCATTTCCAGCGCCCAGGTGCGCACCATGCCCACGATCCCGGCTTTTGCCGCCGCGTAGTTGGTCTGGCCGAAGTTGCCGCGCTGACCGGTAGGCGAACCGATGGCAATGATGCGTCCGGCGACCTGATTTTCCTTGAAGTAGCCGTAGGCTTCCCGCACGCAGGTGAAGGTGCCGCGCAAGTGCACGTTGATCACCAGGTCAAAGTCTTCGTCTGTCATTTTCAGCAAGGATTTGTCGCGCAGTACACCTGCGTTGGTTACTAAGATGTCCAGTCGTCCAAAATTCTCGATGGCCCCGGCCACCAGCGCTTTGGCTGCTTCGGTCGAGCCGACCGCGGCGACAACTCCAGCGGCTTTGCCGCCGGATTCAGTGATTGCACTAACTGCTGCTTCTACCGTTGCCATGTCGACATCATTGATGATCACCGAAGCACCCTGGCGGGCAAGTTCTTGGGCATAGCTCAGTCCGAGGCCGCGACCACTACCGGTAACGATTGCAACTTTTCCTGCTAACGACATGAGATCTCCAATTTAGTGTGATGTCCCGATTGTTCCGCAGGGGCGAAAAGTGGGAACCTTAGCTATATACATAAGATCTTTAATCCTTGAAAAAGTCAATGGTTTATTTTTTCATGAAAAGCGGGGACAATGAGATGAGCGCGGATAACGCGAAAAAATCGACCAAGGCGGAACAGTTCATGAAATGCGACCTCATGCAGGAGTTGGATTTCCTTGTCGCGCGCATGCGCTCACTCGGGTCCGGTCGAGCCAATCTGGCGCTGAAGCCTTTCGGACTGAAGGTGCGCTCATACTCGGTCCTCTCATTGGCATGCAGTGAAGTTATGCCAACTCAACGAGACCTTGCAGAGTTTCTCGCTCTTGATCCAAGCCAAATAGTCCCCTTGGTTGACGGCTTGGAAGCTAAGAGTCTCGTCATCCGAATGGCTGACCCGAACGACCGCCGCTCCAAGGTAGTTGTCGCTACCGACGCCGGCAAAAAACTCTACGGCAAGGCTCGCAAGGCTACCGAGCAGAGCGAGCAGGAAACACTCAAGGCACTCACCCCCGGAGAGCGTACCCAGCTTCGCGATCTGCTCTCGCGGGTAGTACTGGATGAAAGTGCGTAACCACTGAGCAAATTTTCTCGTTCAATGAGACGCTGAGTGTTGTTGAGCCGGATAACACCGCATTCTTGAGGAAGTTCAACATCCTCGACCATGTTCAGGAATTCGGCAATGCCGCCGGATATCACTGAGGCTGGTCCCGCACAGATTGGCAGGCGTCATGGCTCAGACTCCACGGATCATTAAGACCAAGGTCGGCATCATCGGAGGCGGTCCTGCTGGACTCATGCTCTCTCACTTGCTTTCCAAGTCGGGCATCGACAATCTTGTCGTCGAAATGCGGGATCATGAAACCATCCGCAACACCCACCGCGCGGGAATTCTTGAAGCCCAGGCAGTAAAAATGCTCACCGAGTCCGGCGTTGAGGGACGTGTACTGACCGACGGTGACGAGCATGCCGGTATCGATCTGCGCTTCAACGGGGAATCGCATCCGCTGGACTTCCGGGATCTGGTCGACGCGACCGTGACGCTGTATGCGCAGAACGAGGTCTTTGTTGACTTGGCTGCCGCCCGCCAGCGAGACGGTGGCGACGTCCGCTACAACTGCGAAGTCACCGAGATCATGGATATGGAAACGTCCACCCCGAAGTTCCGTTTCACCGATGCCGAAGGCACACTCTTCGAGGTCCATTCAGACGTCATCGTAGGCGCCGATGGCTCACGTTCATTCGCTCGCCGGCAGATGCCAGACACAATGCGCAAGGACTTCAAGGTCGCTTATCCCTTCGCTTGGTTCGGCATTCTCACCGAAGCGCCGAAGTCTTCACCGGAATTGATCTACGCAAACTCGCCTCATGGGTTTGCCCTCATCTCCCAGCGCAGTGAAACCGTGCAGCGCATGTATTTCCAGTGCGACCCAAATGAAGATGTCAATGCATGGAGTGATGATCAGATCTGGTCAGAACTGCAAAAGCGCGTTGATGGTCCAGACAACTTCCAGCTCAAGACCGGCAAGATCTTTGACAAGACCGTCTTAGGCTTCCGCTCCTTCGTCCGCGAGCCGCTCTCCCATGGGCGCATGTTCCTGATTGGCGATGCCGGGCATACCGTGCCACCGACCGGAGCCAAGGGCCTGAACCTTGCCTTCGCCGATGTGAAAGTGCTCTTCGAAGCACTCGATTCCTTCTTCTCCACCGGCAGCGACAAGCTCCTAGGCGGCTATTCCGACCTGGCTTTGAAGCGCGTTTGGAAAGCACAGAACTTCTCCTACTGGATGACGTCCATGCTGCACACCCCCGTCAACGCCGACCCATTCATGGCTAAGCGCGCACTGGGCGAACTGGAAACAGTCACCTCCTCCCGGTATGGCCAGCAGTACTTGGCCGAGTCGTACACCGGCTGGCCACACTCCTAAATCACAGTCATCTCAACACTCATCCATCCCGAAAGGAGCACGTAGTGAGCACCGAAACCACCAAGGACGAATCTTTCGAGAATTCCCACGTCCTGGATCCTGCGGCCACCGCCGACTCGCAAGAGGCAATCAGCGAAGAAATCACCAGCATCCACGAGGCATACCGCCAAGAAGTGATTGCCGGGAAGAAAGCTGAAACCCAGCCACGCATCAACTTCGCCCCGTACCGTTCCTCGCTGCTTCGCCATCCGACGAAGAACCTGCACCATGTGGACCCGGAAACCATTGAGCTGTACTCCCCTGCCTTCGGCCAGCGCGACGTTCATGCTCTGGAATCAGATCTGACCATTCAGCACAACGGTGAGCCCATTGGTGAGCGCATCGTTGTGGCCGGACGCGTGCTTGACGGTGACGGCCGTCCGGTGGCCGGACAGCTGGTAGAAATCTGGCAGGCCAATGCCGCCGGCCGCTACATCCACAAGCGAGACCAGCACCCAGCCCCGATCGATCCGAACTTCACCGGAGTGGGCCGTGCGATTACCGGGCCAAACGGCGAATACTCCTTCACCACCATCAAGCCGGCACCGTACCCGTGGAAAAACCACCACAACGCTTGGCGTCCGGCACATATTCACTTTTCATTGTTCGGCACCGACTTCACCCAGCGCATGATCACCCAGATGTACTTCCCTGGTGATCCATTGTTCTCGTTGGACCCGATCTATCAGGCCATCACCGACCAAGACGCACGCGACCGTTTGGTCGCCACCTACGATCATTCGATCACCAGCCACGAATGGGCCACCGGATACAACTGGGACATCGTCCTGACCGGCTCAAACCGCACCTGGATGGAAGACGAAGAGGGAGATCACTAAATGTCTCAGGCACCAAAACTCAAGCTCGCTCCCACTCCGGGACAGACCATTGGTCCGTTCTATGGCTACGCTCTGCCGTTTGAAAAAGACAACGAGCTAGTCAGCCAGGCCAACCCGAAGTCGGTACGGCTCCACGGCGTCATTACCGATGGCAAGGGCGAAGTCATCCCCGATTCATTGCTTGAAATTTGGCAGGCAGACGAGTTCGGAAACGTGGTTTCCCGCGATGGTTCGCTAGTCCGTGACGGGTATACCTTCACCGGATGGGGCCGCACCGCGGTGGATAACGTTGGGCATTACACCTTCACCACGGTGAATCCTGGCGCCACGGAGGAAGGCAAAGCTCCGTTCATCATGCTCACCGTATTTGCCCGTGGACTGCTCAACCGCCTGTTCACCCGCATCTATCTGCCGGAGGACACTGCGGCATTGGCCGCGGATCCGTTGTTGTCTTCCTTGACCGAAGAGCAGCGGAAAACCTTGATCGCGACTCGCGAAGAAGACGGCTCATTACGTTTTGATATTCGCCTGCAAGGCGAGAACGAAACAGTGTTCCTCTCCTACCCACGCGAGAGTTAAGCACCAATTGCAGACCCCGTGTCAGCGCTGCCGCACCCGAAAAAATCCGGTGCGGGAGCGCCCACGGGGTTTTGCCCGTTGCCGGGCACTAAAATTTGAAGTACAGCCAGCAAAGAATTGAGAGATGGATGAACAGCGTGGATTACGGTGTACTCGCTCCAGCCTGGGCCGGAACAAATGCTGCCACCACCGCCAGCGATGTGGCTTTTGTTCAGGCCATGCTGGATGTTGAAGCCGCTTGGGTGAAAGTGCAAGCCGAGGTGGGGCTGTGCACCACCGAAGAAGCACAGTCCGTTGCCGAGGTCGCCAAGGTCTCCCGCTACGATCTGGTGTCCTTAGCCGCTCAAACACCGGATGGCGCCAACGCGCTCATCCCGCTGGTGGCCATGATGCGCGCACTGCTAGCGGAAAATGGAGCCTCCCCCACAGCCGCTACTGTGCTGCACCGGGGTGCCACCAGCCAGGACATTATCGATTCAGCACTGATGCTCGTGGTCTCACGAACCTTGCAGACCACGCTGGCAGATCTTCGCCAGACCGCTCGTGGCTTGGCCTCCTTGTCCGAGAAGCACCGCGAGACAGTGTGCATTGCCCGCTCGTTGACCCAGCATGCGCTGCCTACGACCTTCGGCTGGAAGGCTGCCAGCTGGTTGTCGGCGGTACTCAGCGCCGAAGCCGGACTGCAGCAGGCCCAGCAGCATCTTGCACTGCAGTGGGGCGGCGCGGTAGGCACGCTCGCTTCGCTAGAGCAGCTGCTCGCCAAGCAACCGGAAGTAAAGACCACCTCGGCGGAGTTGAGCAGCAAGCTCGCAGGCGTCCTGGGACTTGCAGATGCCGGCACCCCTTGGCATACCAACCGCATGCCAATCCTCCAGATCGGTTCGGCGTTGGCAAGTGCCGTGGCAGCTTTGGGCACCTTTGGCGCCGATGTGCTCACCGCTTCACGCCCAGAAATTGCTGAGCTTTCCGAACCACGCGAGGCCGGCAAGGGCGGCTCGTCAGCTATGCCGCATAAACAGAACCCGGTGCGTTCACTGCTGCTGCGCAACGCGGCGATCAGCGCCCCCGGATTAGTCGCAACCCTGTTCGCCGCCGCCGGCACCGCGGTTGATGAACGTCCCGACGGAGGCTGGCACTCCGAATGGCAGGCGCTACGCGAACTGCTGCGCTTAGCATCCGGAGCCGCTCATCACGGTGCGGCGCTGGCCCTTGGGCTGGAAGTCAATGAATCCGCCATGGAGCGCAATCTGCGCCTGAGCGGCGATGCGATCATGTCCGAACGTGTTACCTCCGTGGCCGCCGGATTCGTCAGCGGAGGCAAAGCCGCCGTTCAAGCGTTAGTTCGACGTTCGCTAACCGACCAAGTCAGCCTCGGTGAACTATTGCGCTTAGAAATTCCCAGCACCGAGCTGTCAGACAAAGAACTCTCAGAATTACTTGATCCGGCCGGGTACCTCGGTGCCGCGGATCGCTTCACTACAACCGTTCTCGCCGGTTATTCGGCACGGAAGGAATTATGGCAGTCCCACAGCTAACCCCCTCATTGCTCCACACCGACAAGGAGCTCCCCACGCTCATAGCAGGTCCTTCATTGGGCACCGCTGCCTTGCCGCTTTGGGGACCAGCCGTTCCGTATCTGAAGGAGCACTTCCAGGTTGTCGCTTGGGATCTGCCTGGGCACGGTGAAAGCAAGCCTTCCACCGAAGCGTTCTCCGCAGGTGAGCTGGCATCGGGCGTGATTGCCATGATTGATGCGTTACGTGCCGATGGTGTCATCACCGAAGGCTCCAAACTGTACTACGCCGGAGTTTCATTAGGTGGCGCTACCGCACTTCAGCTGGCAGTGGACTATCCGGGCACCTTTGATGGCGTTTCATCCATTTGTTCCGCGGCGAAGATCGGCACCCCCGAAGGGTGGACCGAACGCGCTGAATTGGTAGCAAAGGCAGGAACTCCCACCATGGTGGCTGGGTCCGCCCAGCGCTGGTTCGCTCCCGGATTCATCGAGAAAAACCCGGTGGTCTCCACCGACCTGCTGCACAGTCTGCAGGATGCGGACCGTTTCGCCTATGCCCATGCCTGCGGCGCTTTGGCCGGATTTGATGTGCGTGAGCAGTTGGCGTCGACCACCGATCCGATCATTGCGATCAACGGTGCCCAGGATCAGGTCTGCCCGCCGGCTGATGCACAATTCATTGCCGAGCACGCCCCGAAGGGCACTGCGGCAGTCATTGATTCCGCGGCCCACCTTGCACCTGCTGAAGCCCCCGAAGAAACGGCGGCTTTGCTGGTCGATTTCTTCACCTCCAACTAAAGAAGGTCTAAGACTGATGTCAGATTCCCAGCGCCAGCCCGGCGACACCTATGATGCGGGCATGGTCGTGCGCCGCGAGGTACTCGGCAGCGAACACGTAGATCGCTCCACCAATAGCTCCAATGAATTCACCGACGAATTCCAGGAAATGATCACCCGCTATGCCTGGGGCACCATCTGGACCCGCGATGGCTTGGAGCGCACCACCCGCAGCGCCATCACGCTAACCGCCATGATTGCCGGCGGCTACTGGGAAGAACTGGAAATGCACGTACACGCGGCCCTGCGCAACGGCATGACCGCCGATGAGATCAAAGAAGTGTTCTTGCAGTGTGCAATTTACTGCTCGGTGCCGGCCGCGAATGTGGCGTTTAAGATCGGTAAAAAGGTCTTGGACGAGTACGCCGCGCAGGAAACCAAGTAACCACGCTTCCTGAACTCGCATAACCAGTACCCCTGAACGAATCCGCTGATTCGTTCAGGGGTACTGGTGTTTCATCTGGCAAGGCTCAGCTACGGGCTGGAATCAGCGACTTCCCCAGCCAGGCGCGTTCGACCTCGTTGAGCGCACGTGAGGATCTGCCATCATGCGCCAGCGGCACCATCACCGTAGTTGAGTCGAAGACCGGCTGGCCTTCTTGGTATCCGATTCCGCGCACGGTAAAGGATTTATTTCCCACACGGCTGATCCCCATGCGGATCAGCATTTCCGGTTGGTAATACAGCGGACGCAGGTAATCGATATTGATCGAGGCCACTACCGTGCCATGTTCAAATCGTCCGGTGTTGCCGTCTTCGCGCGTCCACCGGATTCGTGCCTCTTCCATCAGCGTGACGATACGGGCATTATTAACATGCCCAAGGGCGTCCTGATCAGACCAGCGAAGTTGCAGTAGTACTTCGGTCCCTGCGGTTAAATCCTGCTGGTTTGCTTCACTCATGACATCCATTTCATCAAAATTTGGCCATCGCACCTAGTTGGGTGACGTGCTGCTTTGCGTCAGGTTTTTGGAATGCGTTCCCAACGGCGATCTTCGTTGTACGCATCAAGACAGTTCCAAGTATCCGGCGCTGCATGGAATCTCAGCTCATCGGTGAACCAGTAGGTCTTATCTGGATCCCAACCGGCAATCACGGTGGCAAACTTTTCATCGAGCTCCAAACATTCGCCGGCGAGCGCCAAATAGCCGGCGATGCTTAGATGTATGCCGTCATAGTCTTGAGAGACCGCAAGCCAGTCCGGCATCATCCAGGCTCCGTCGCGTCCGGTGGTCCGATACCAATCGTGGCGTTTATGGGCGGTGACCTCGACACCGTAGCTGCGGCATAGTTGGACCCAATCGTTGGCTGTCAGGATTTCTAAAACTTTGATAGCAGGAGGAACGCTAGCTTTCCGTGTGACTGCTTGCTCCCAGTTGAAGGCATCTTCAACGCAACTCACTGCTATTGGTTGCTGGTTAGTGAACACCCCTGTGGTGGCCCGCAAGTCCCAGCTAGGCTTGGACCACCATTCACCTCCAATCAGGGCGGTGACCGGTGTTGGCTTTTCTGCGCGCGCACGTGCCTCAGTGAGGAGCAGGTTCTCTTTCCACCGAAGGAGTTTGTCAAAAATACTTGGCTCGGTGCTCGTCACCGAGCCAGCGGGATCAGGCTGGTCAAATTCCACATGAAACTGTCTGCGCATATCAACTGGGGCTAACCATTGTTCCGTGAAGCCCGAGGCCACAATGTGCTCGGCAACCCGTCGCAAGGGGCTGCGCAGCGCGGGTGCAGCCAACAGGGTGTCCTTCCCATCTGGTTCTTGCCAGTATCTGGCATGGCCGACTGTGTTCTCTAGCGATTTTTGCAAGAGCCGTTCGGTCACCGGCAGCAGCTTGGTGATACTAATCAGCCTGCCAAGTTCCTTCACGCTAACGCGAACGGTTCGGCCCTCTGCCGCGCCTGGGCCAAACATGACCGCCGAATCACCACGAGTTGCCTCCACTTGATAGGACGCGTGGAACATTGACAAATTCAATGGATACTCTTCGACACTGGCCCGAGTCTGTTCTTCGCTGTCCGAGACAAACTTCCACAGCAAACGCCGTCCCCGCCGGCCACTGAGCAGCAGCTCTACTAAATCCATAGCTGACTCCTACATTCGACGAATCCAGACGATAAATCTTCCCAAGACAGATAGTCAGTTTTAACGCGATTGATTATTTGAGATTACCCCAGTGCTCACTGCTATTTACCTCCGGCTGACA
>DNHA01000001.1:0-10465 GCA_003486025.1 Micrococcaceae bacterium
GAGCTAGTGGTGGTTGGGGCAATGCTTGCAATTCTCTGCGGCTTGGCCCTGCGCTCGGTGGCACCGAATACGTGGGTATTCTTCATCTTCACCGCACTGGCGCTTGCCGGGATTGCGGTGGGAAATATTCTGATGCCGGTGCTCGTCAAACGCTGGTTCCCCACAAAGATTGGTCTGGTCACCGGCTCGTACACCACCGCTGTGGCACTCGGTGCCTCCGTCGTTGCGGCGGTTGCGGTTCCCGTTAATGACGCAGTCGGTGGCGCCTGGCGAGGCGGCCTGGCCCTGTGGGCCATCCCCGCATTGATTGCGACGCTGATCTGGGTAGTGGTGTATTTCGGCTTGCGCAATCAGATCACCGGCCTTCAAATGCCGGTGCCCAAGACGCAGAGCTCCGCTGATGCAATGGGACCAATGAGCCGGAATTCGACGGCCTGGTGGATTGCGCTGTTCTTCGGTGCGCAATCGACCGTCGCCTACATTTTGATGGGGTGGGCGCCGAAGATCTTTACCGACTTCGGAGTTGATCCGGCCTATGCCGGAGCGTTGCTCGGCGTGATTCTTGGTGTGGGTGTTCCGCTGTCATTCATCATGCCTGCCCTTGCGGCGAAGTTTGCCCATCAAGGTCCATTGGTGATCATCAACGGAATTGCCGGGATAGCGGCAATTGCCGGACTGCTGATTGCTCCGGTCGAAGGCGCGTTCATCTGGGCGGTACTTCTCGGTATCTGCGGTTCGAGCTTCCCCTTGGCCTTGACGATGATTGGTCTGAAAGCGCACACGGCCGCCGGAGTGAGCAAGCTTTCGACCTTCGGGCAGTCCATTGGATACCTGATTGCCATCCCTGGCCCATTCCTCGTGGGCGCATTGCATGAAACCACCGATTCCTGGACTTTGCCGATATTACTCATTGCAGCGCTGATCCTCTTTCAAACCTATACCGGGATTATGGCTGGCAGGCCCCGCTTCGTGGAGGACCACGGGGCACCAACCCGCGTTGCTGCCTGAGTTCATTAAGAGCCAATGAGTCGCTCCGAGTGCTTTGGACTGCGGATCTCCCGGAGAACATGCCGCAGGAGACATAGACTGAAAGCGTGGAAGAAAAAGGCAGCCTGCGCATCCAAAGCATTCTCTGGGCAGCGGCCATATTTCTGGCCGTGATGCTCCTGTCTCTGGTGGGTAAACCAGCTAGCGGTCAGCAAGAAATGACCGCTGCGTCTCTGGTGACCGCTGGGGCATTCGCCGTTGGCTTCGGCGTTCTCAGTGTCTTGAGGCATCGATTTGCGCGCACCACCTGGCTGCTAGCCGGACTGGGTATCTGTGCGTGGTTGCTGTTGGCCATGCCTCGAATTGCGATACTTCCACCGATGCTGTTCTTTCTCGCTGTGCTCACCTTGGCGGGGCACCGCATGGCGTCCTATCTTGGAGCCCTGGCGGTTCTCCTCGTGATGGGTGCGGCGCGCTTGGCGCAGGGGGCATCCTTCCAAGACCTCTTTGACTTTGAATTATTGGCCTACGCCTCGTTAGCAGCGCTGGCTATTCTTTATGCCCAGTTGCGCACCACCCGAGAGGTGGTGCTAGAACATCAACGACGTGTCCGGCAGTTTGCCGAGCGGACCTCAGAGGCCGAAAAGGAGCAAGGGCGGATATTGCACCGCTCCAAGGTTTCCTACCAGCTGCATGACGAGTTGGCGCATAATCTAGCGGTAGCTTCCTTGCATACCAATGCCGCGTTGGATGCTTCGTCTACCGATACACGCACGGCGTTGAGCTTGATCCACGTTCGGCAGGCGGTGAGCGGAGCGATGACCGCGCTGCGCAGAGCCTTCGATACGTTGGGCCAGCAAGAAGACCCCGAAGAACTCACTGCAACCCTTGAAGATGTTGAACGAATCGCCGCTTCGCTGCGGGATACCGGCATTGAAGTTGATATCCACAGCTCGGGTCTGGGCCAGACGGAGAGCTTCCCGCAACTCGCCATGAGAATAATTCGCGAAGCAGCCACGAACGCGGTCAAGCATGCTGATCCCACCCAAATGGTGATCTGGATCAAGGAAGAAGCCGACGAAAGCCAACCGCCGTACTGGGTAGTTTCGGTACGCAATAACGGTGTCCGCCCCGTGCATTCGCAGACTCCCAACGGGCAGGGCCTAGCCCGCTTGCGGGCCTTGACTGAGGCCGAAGGCGGGACCATGGAATGGGGCCGGCTGGCAACAAACTTCCTGCTTTCGGCCACCGTCCGAAAAGACGTTGATGAAAACCCGGGACGAAATTCCTAGTATCCCGCTGGACGCTCAATTCCACTAGTGAGCGGTGAATCGGCCCGCCTCTAGCCCGGTGGCCAATCCCGGCGTAGAGTGAAGGCACGATTTGGCGGGGCCACGGCGAGCACGTTGCGGCCCGCCCACACTGGGAGGTCGAAATGGGAGATTTTCGGGCATACACCATGGAAGAGCGGGCTACGTATTTGGCACCGTCTTGTGCACGCTGCGGTCAGCACCGCCACGTAGTGTGGGAAAAAGTTGAGGGAACCGAAACATACCTGCCCCGCGACTCCGGTTGCTCCAACGAAGCTTGCACCGCATAGCGAGTCAGCTGCCTTTAGGCCCGCACGCCCAAGCTGGCGGAGATCCGCGCGGAAGCGGCGGTAAGTTTCAGAGCCACATGATGCTGATCCAACTCCTGCGACAGGTAAATCACCGCAATTGCCCCGGGTTTATTCTGCGGCAGGTTGACCGGAACCGCGATTGAGGTCAGTCCCGGGATGACCTCGTCATAGCTGAACTCGTAGTCCTGTGCGGGGTACTGATCCGGGTTGAGCTGGGAACGGATCACGCGTCCCGGGGCACCGTTGTCGATAGGATGCCGGGTTCCTGGACGTTGTGCCACGGTGGCATCTGCATGACGTGGTTCGGCGGTGCTCAACGTGACCGCAGCTTCTCCGTCGAAGACTACTAATAACGCGGTCATCTGCAGCTCGTCCGAGAGCGTGGCCAGATGCGGGGTGGCGGCTGCCTGCAAAGACTTCGAAGCATTGCGCGCTAAGGCACCGAGCCGTGCTCCCAGTTCCAGATCTCCTGCGGGCGTACGCTCCACAAAGCCATACTGCTCGAAGGTCTTCACCAGCCGATATGCCATGGAGCGGTGAATCCCCAGTTTTTCTGCCAATTCGGCCACGGTCAATGGGCTGGAGGATTCTCCAATGAGCGTGAGTGCTTTGAGTCCGCGGCCCAGTGTCTGGGATCCGCCTTCGGTAGTTTTAGTCATTTTTAGTCTTTTCGCCGTGCACTGAAACGCGTTGTGGCCGCCATGATGTGATCTGCGTCTTGCTCTGGAGGTCAAGGATAGCTACGATTGTATCTATAGTTACAACAGTGTCGCAACTATAGAGACAATACAGTGTGCGGCATTCCTAAGGAGTAAAAATGCAGATCCATCACAAAGGCTATGTTTCCGGCGATCCACGCGTGAAGCCAGCTGCCGGCTACGGCATCGACCGCTCGGAAGAAATCCCCGATGAGATGGATGTGCTGATCGTTGGAACCGGCCCGGCTGCCGCGGTAGTCGCAGCCCAGCTCTCCCGCTTTCCCAGCGTTAATGCGCGCGCCATTGAGGTCCGTCCGGGCCGGCTGCAGGTAGGCCAGGCCGACGGAATCCAAGCGCGCTCGGTAGAAACTTTCCAGGCCTTCGGTTTCGCCAACGAGGTCATCGATGAGTCCTACCGCAATGTGGAGATGTGCTTCTGGACCCCGGATCCGCAGAATCCGGAAAACATCATCCGCCACTCACGGGCCGCTGATGATTCCACCGGCATGAGCGAATTCCCGCATATCTACGTAAACCAGGCTCGAATTCTGGACTATTTCCTGCGCGACGCCGAGCGCGCACCGGGCAAGATCACCCCGGACTACGGCGTGGAGTACCTGGACTGCGAAATCGATCCGGAAGCCGAATTCCCAGTCACCGCACGCATCAAATATGTAGCCGGTGAACGCTCCGGGCAAGAACGCAAGGTCAAGGCAAAGTACCTTGTCGGTGGCGACGGTGCCCGCAGTGCGGTACGACGCTCATTGGGCCACAAGCTGCACGGTGATGCCTCACTGCACGCTTGGGGCGTCATGGATATCATGCTGAACACCGATTTCCCTGATATCCAGGTGAAATGCTCAATTCAGTCTCATGAAGCAGGCAATATCCTGTTGATTCCACGCGAGGGCGGCTACCTGGTGCGCGTGTACGTGGACCTGGGTGAACTGACCGCCGAGGACGCCGGAGCGATTCGCAATACTCCGGTAGAAGACATTATTGCCACCGCGAACCGGATTGTGCACCCTTACAGCTTCGACGTGAAGTCCGTCGCCTGGTTCTCCGTTTACGAAGTTGCCCACCGCATCACCGACGGCTTCGACGACGTCGCCGATGATGAACGCGGCACCCGTGCACCGCACGCATTCATCATGGGCGATGCCTGCCATACCCACTCGGCGAAGGCCGGTCAGGGCATGAATGTCTCCATCCAGGATGGCTTCAACCTCGGCTGGAAACTCGCCGCCGTACTGGAAGGCCGCGCCCCGGAGGCACTGCTGGACACCTACGCCGAAGAGCGCAAGGTGATCGCGCAGAACCTGATCAACTTCGACAAGGAATGGTCCTCGTTGATGGCCAAGCCGGTCGAGGAATGGGAAGACCCCGATGAGCTGGAACGCTACTACGTGAGCACCATGGAATTCCCTGCCGGGTTCATGACTCAATACACCGAATCGGCAATCACCACCGGTCTGGAGCACCAGGATCTGGCTCCGGGCTTCCCGGTGGGTAAACGCTTCAAATCCGCTGAGGTCATCCGCCGTGCCGATAACCGCTGGCGCCACCTTGGCCATCTCCATGAAGCAGATGGCCGCTGGCGCGTCTACGCTTTCGCCGACGAAGCGGCTCCGGCACTGGATGGCACACCGATGGCTGACTTCGCCGCATGGTGGAGCCAAGATGCTGCCTCGCCGCGCAATCTGTATACACCGGCCGGCGTGGACGAGGACGCGGTCTTTGATCTGAAAGCCATCTACCAGCAGGATTACACCGACGTTGAGCTGCATGATGTTCCCAAGGCCTTCCAGCCGGTGAAGGTGCCTTTCGGCCTGCATGACATCAACCAGGTCTTTGCTGCCGGGCATGGCCGCGATATCTTCCGGGACCGTGAGATCAGCAAGGAAGGCGCCATCGTGGTGGTCCGTCCGGATCAGTATGTTGCCGGGATCTTCCCGTTGTCCGCGCACCAGGAAGTCGCAGACTTCTTTGCAGGGAATATGACCGCAGTGGAAGCCGGCAAGTAAGACAGAATCGAAGCCGCCGGGGCTAGCTGCATAACGCAGCTGGCCTCGGCGGCTTTTGCTGTACCTGGACCTTGGTAGCCTCGAAGCTATGAACCAGCCCTTTGGAATGCTCCCGGTGCGCCAGATCCACGAAGATCGTCAATCACCGGCGGATCGCAACGTGTGGCCCGCGACGATTCCTGCGGTACGCCAGATCCTCGATGACGGACTGGATCTATCGCAGCTGACAATTTTCGTCGGTCAAAACGGTGCCGGAAAGTCGACACTGGTCGAGGCGATTGCTGAAGCCTTTGGACTGAACGTAGAAGGCGGCACGCAGAATTCCCGCCACCAAAGATATGACAATGGTTCCGCGCTGGCCGAGCACCTGCACTTAGTGCGCGGTGCTGGAGCATCAGGCGCCGGAGTGTTCCTCCGCGCCGAAACAATGCATGGGCACTTCGCGTACCTGGAAGATCTGGATCGCGAAGACCACAAGAAACGCGGACTGCACAATTTGCAGAGCCACGGTGAATCATTCATTGAATTCTTCACCTCGCGTTCTGCGGTTAACGGACTCTGGGTCTTTGACGAAGCCGAATCGGCGCTGTCTTTCGAAGGCAGCCTCACGCTGCTCTCGCATATCTCAGACTTGCTGGCCACGGGGTCCCAAGTAGTGCTCTCCACGCACTCGCCAATCCTTGCTTCGCTGCCGGGAGCTGACATTTATGAGGTCGGGGAGTGGGGACTGCGTCCTTCGACCTATGACGAGCTGGAAATGGTGCGTAACTGGCGGTTGTTCTTGGATGCTCCGGGCAGGTTCCTGCGCCACTTAGTGAACTAGGAACCTTGGCCAGAAGCGTTTTGAGTCAGGCCTTCGCAGCGTGAGCGCGACGTCGATAAGCTTCCATTGATGTGAAGAACGGGGACGGTTCCAGCGTTGGGTCGCCCTGATAGCTCATGGCTTGGGCGACGGTGGCGAACGGCGCGTAAGGGGAGCCCTCGAGCTGCGCGGTAGTAGCTGGACGATCATCAAAAGCCTGCGAGATGCGTGATTCAATTTCAAGGCTTTCGTTCAGCACCTGTTGTGCCAGAAGGGCATCCAGTTCTACTTCGTAGGGAATCCCTTCGCTATTGCGGTAGCGGTGTCCGAGGAAGAGCCGGGCAGGTGCAACCTCATCACGCAGTTTTATCAGTGATTCGCGGTAGGCTTGCGGATCTTCGAAGCCGGGGAAGCCGTTCGCAGCACCCATGATCTGCACGGTATCACCGACAAACACGTCTTTCTGTCCAAGGATTTCATAAGCCACCGAGCCAGGGGTGTGTCCCGGGGTGTGGTGCACCTTGATGCGTACTCCATCTCCGAGGTCGAGGATTTCCCCGCCGCGTACCAGCATCGTGGGTTCAAATTCGCCGGAGATCGCCTCCTTGGCCATCGCGTTTTGCGAACTGACTCCCTGCGGGTCATTGAGGTATTGCTCGCGGAAATCGACGTACTTATCCACGTGGGCTTTGCGGGTGCGCAGCAGATCCGCATCTGCTGCATGGATGACCACCTGCGCTTTGCGTCCGGTCATTTCCCAGAGCGCGTAGGCGCCCCCCATGTGGTCAATGTGTCCGTGGGTGAGCAGTATCCAGCGTACGTCTTGGATTTTGCGGCCGATGTCTTCCAGTGCCGGGGCCATGCCCGTTTCCGGGGAGAGGGTCACTCCGGTGTCGATAATGGCAGGCTGCGGTGCATCGATGAAATAGCTGTACAGGCCAAAGCGGCCCCAGGGGGAGACCAGTGTGTGTATGGGGGTGGGAGTGCTCATCTTTTCTCTCCTCGAAAGTTGGGCCAATGCCCACGGTATTCCAGCTACCGGCGGCCATGCCAGCGGCAAGGGTTTTGTGGCCTGTTGCACAAAACTACTTTAGTATAATAATATGTAGTTGTCACCCTTTGTTGTTCTTGCACCGAAGGATCTGGTGACCCACTGCTGATCTAAGGAGTTGCCCACCCATGGCTGGATTCATCACATGGAATGCCGGCGGCGAGACCATCGCCATTCGCAAGGACCTGCGCGTTCCCATGCGTGACGGGATTACCCTTGCGGCGGACGCCTACCAGGGGCCGGATGACAAACCGCGTCCGGCACTCGTGGCACTGAGCCCCTATGGCAAAGAACTCCAGGCGCTTGCGCTGACCACCCCGCCGCAACGCCGGCCGTCTCCCATGTGGGATGGATGCATCGAAGCCGGTGACATTGCCCGGATCGTCAAAGAGGACTACGTGCACGTCATTGGCGACCTGCGCGGCTCCGGGCACTCGGAGGGTGAGCACATTGGCAACTACAACGCAGGTGGTGTCTCCCTCGGTGAAGATGCCTATGACTTCATCGAATGGGTTGCCGCGCAGCCTTGGTGCGACGGCAACGTGGGCATGGTAGGCATCTCCTACTTCGGATCCATGCAGGTGCTCGCCGCTGCCGAACGCCCGCCGAGCCTGAAGGCGATCTTCGTCTCCGGCGGCCACTACGACTTCTATGAAACCACCTACCATGGCGGAATCATGTGGTTCATGCCGCGTGCGGCCCGCGAAGGCCGCGGCGGGGACTCCGGTTGGGCTTTCACCGACGGAGTGAAATCCCGCATGCTTGAAACCTTCAGCGGCGAGCAGATCAAGCAGATGGTAGCCAAGCGCCTGGAAGACCCGGATGTGGCGGCGTGGCCGAACCTCGTGCACACCCTGACCTACCCGAAAAACCATGAAGCCTGGTTCGACATCGTGATGAACGAGTTGGACGGCGACTGGTACGAAGAGCGCAATCCTATTACCCTGGCCTCAAATATCGACATTCCGGTCTGGCTTCAGCTGGATCAGGGTCGCGGTTGGACGCTGGATGGCACCATTGAGCTGTTTAACATGCTCAAGGGACCAAAGAAGCTGGATATTGGCCCTTATCCACCGATGCAGTCACGGCCTTTCATCGAGGAGCACGACAAGATGTTCCGCTGGTACGACTACTGGCTCAAGGGCATCGACAATGGTGTCATGGATGAGCCTGCGGTCAACGTGTTCGTCGAAGGATCGCGCGCCAACGTCACCGCCGAGGTGTGGCCGCCGAAGGACGTGGACTACACCAACCTGTACCTGCGTCCGCGGCGAAAGCTCTCTACTGAACCAGAAACCATGGGCTTGGAATATGCTGCTCCGGATGGTTTTTACCAGGCGCCGCTCACGGTGACCGACAAGGTGGAGATCATCAACTGGGAGACTCCGGTCTTCGAAGAAGCCACCGAAATGATCGGTACCGGTGCTGCGCACATTTTTGCCGAGATTGACCAGCCGGATACAAACTTCATTCTGCGCCTGTGGGATTACGCTCCAAACGGCAAACGGCAGCTGATCACTACCGGCTATCTGAAAGCTTCACATCGGGAGCTAGACGAGGAGCGAAGCGAGCTGGGCAGCCCAATCCACCCGCACACGCATGCGGAACCAGTTGAACCAGGCGTGGTTGAAGAGTACGTGATCCGCCTGTACCCATTCGCCAATAGCTTTATGCCCGGCCATAAGCTGGTCGCCGAGCTGTCCAACAGCGAACCACTAGTTGATGAGCATAATTCGCTGCTCCCGCCGGATGCTTTCCACCTGCCGGTGGGCCGGCCGGTGACGCACAAGATCTATCGCGACGCGCAGCACCAGTCACGATTGGTGCTTCCGTTTACCGCCAAGGCGTAGTGCGGTAGACCAGTGACAGAGCGCGGGTGCACACGGAAATTTTCCGTTGCATCCGCGCTCTTTCAGTGTTGGCAGAGCAGGTGGAACCAGCTGCCAGCCAAGACTTCCAGAGCTTGCTGGCGCTTGTCTTTGCTGCTGCGCAGGGTCCACAGCGTCGAAATATAGTTCAGCTGGGTGAAAGCCAAGGTGGCGCGGATGTCGCGCAGTGATGGATCAAAGCGTCCTTCCTGCTCCATGCCCCGAACCAGATCCTTGATGACCTCTCCGTGCCAGGCTGAAAGCAGTGTTTTCACCTCGCGGTCTACGGCCGCTGCTTGATCCAGGACATCCAGGTAGGGGCGAAATTCTTTCCAGAGTTCCGAACGGTCCACTAACCATGCGTAGATGCCATCCAGCGTTCCTTCGCGCACCACGTCTACTAGTGCCGGGGCACTGGACGTATGGTCCGATGCGTCGATACGGTCCAAGATGCTGTTGACTCGTCCCATGAAATCCGCCATCAGATCCAGACGCGTCGGATAGTAGGCATAGAAGGTCATCCTGGTGGTGCCGGCCGCCGTGGCAATGTCGTCAATGGTGGTCGCGGAGTATCCTTTGTCGGTGAAAAGTTGCAGCGCGCTGTTTACAATGCGATCGCGGGTCAACTGTTTCTGGGCTTCGCGAAGGGACATACAGCCATCCTAGATGGGAGGACGCAGAAGCAACGAGCCAGAAGTACAGGTGAGTGGCAAACCGAGGCTGCGCTGTGGAGGCATCTGTGAGACCCCGTAAGTGTTTCGGCTACCTCATCTGTGGGCATTGCACACGGAGAAAACCAGCGTTCACGAACTATGCCGCCAACCGCTCAAGGGGTTCAGCAGCTAAGCCGAACCCCTTGAGCGGTTGGTGCTCGCTCTCTCGCATCGATCCGCCGGCGGCAGGTGAAGCCCTAGACGCCGCTGAGAATTTGTGGACCGGCACTGGCAAGTTTGCGCAGCTTTGGCACCGCAATGCGGTAGTTCAGCGCCGCCGCAGTGCCGGAACCATCCTCGTGTGCCCAATGCATGAGCAGGGAATTCTCCCCGGTGCCGTGCTCTAGATGCCCTGGCGCTCCGGTCAGTGCTGTCTGCCCCAAAACCTTCAGCGACAGACCGAATCCCTCAGTCCAGAAGTACTGCTGGGAACCGAATTCCTTGGCTCCATCACCGTGCAACAGGCCAAGAGCTGCGGTCTTGGCCTGGTCGATGGCGCTGGTCCACAGTGGGACGCGGCGATGACCCTGCGCGGTGGGGAATGCAGCCACATCACCGGCTGCAACAATTTCTGGACGGATTCGGCCGCGTGAATCGGTGTTCAACGCATCCTTATCCAGCAGTCCGGTGCCTTGCAGCCATTGGACGTTCGGTTCATCGCCGACGGCCGAGACCAGCAGGTCTGCTTCCAGCACCGTTAT
>DNHA01000001.1:10489-16740 GCA_003486025.1 Micrococcaceae bacterium
GTGCCGTCCGCCAGCCGTACCGCCCACGAGCTACCCTGCTCAATAATTTCGGCGCGGCCGCCAGAAATAAGTTTTAACCCGCGCGCTGTGGCAGCGTCACGGAAGAACCCGGCAAGGTGTTCGCCTAACTGGGACGCCAGCGGAATGCCATGACTAACCAGCGTCACCTCGCACCCGGCGTGTAACGCGCCGGAGGCAACTTCCATGCCCAAGGGGCCGCCACCGATGACCAGTACCGATGGCTTGGAACTGATCTGGTCTTTCAAGCGGATAGCATCATCGAGAGTACGCAGAACCAGCTCGGGGCTTGAAGCATCAGTGTCATCGCGGCGGGCTAACCGCCGGGCGCGTGAGCCCGAGGCGATAATCAGCCCATCATAGGGAAGCGACTGGCCGGAATCCAACGTGACCACACGTTGTTCCGGGTCCAGCCCGACGGCCTCGACACCTAGTATTTCAGTGGCGCCATGACGCGGTTCAGGCAAGAGATGTGCCTGGACTTCCTGGTCCTGGTGCAGCAGCGCCTTGGACAGCGCAGGCCTGCTATAGGTGCGGTGGTTTTCGGCTCCAGCGATTGTCAGCTCACCATCAAAACCAGCGGCGCGCAGAGTGTCGCAGGCGGTTTGTCCGGCAATTCCGTTGCCCACCACCACAATTCGGCGCAAACTCATGATTCGACCAAGCGCAGCGCTGCCACCGGACAGACCCTGACCGCTGCTTGAGCCGCGTCGAGCTGCGCTGCGGAAACTTCGACGATGTCTAGAATGAGCTCGCCTTCGTCATCTAAATGCATCAGCTGCGCGGCGGCTTCTTCGCACAATCCGTGCCCTTCGCAGCGTGGACGGTCAAGTTCGATTTTCATGCTGTCACTACCTCTCGTACCGGCAACTTTTCAATACCGCGGGTCATATTGTGCGGCACCCGGGAAGCCTCTTCGACCTGAAGGGAAATCACGTGCTTGGCCAGAGCTCCAATGATTGCGTGGCCTTCAAGTTTGGCTAAGCCCTGTCCTGCGCAGCCATGCGGGCCGTAACCGAAAGCAAGATGATCCGTAGGGTTTCGAGTCACGTCGAAGGTGTCAGGATCTGCAAAATGACGCGGATCCCGGTTTCCGGCACCGAGCAAGATACCCAGCTGTGCGCCAGCTGGAACGGTGACGCCATCAAGCTCAACTTCGCGGGTGGTCGTGCGCCCCCAGATATGAAGGGGAGTGTAGTACCGCAGAACCTCGGCCAAGGCTGAAGGAATCAGCGATGGATCTTCGCGGATCAATTTCAACTGCTCAGGATGCTGGGCGAAGAGGGCGATGATATTGCCGATGGAAGCAATGGTGGTATCGACCCCGGCTCCCAGGTACTGGTGAATGATGTGCCCGGCGGTGCCTGGCGGGATGTCGCCGCGAAGCTCCGCCTCAAAAATACCCCGGCCAATGGAGCCCTCCGTGAGGTCCTCCGCGCGCACCTCGGAACACCATTGATAGAGTTCCCCGGCAATCGGAAAGTTTTCCTGAGTACGTTGGTTGAGTGGGCCGAGCACTTGCATAGCCGCCTGTCCCCAGCGCAGCATCGTGTCCTTGATTTCACCGCTGAATCCGATCAGTTCCGAGACGACATCAAGCGGAAAGATTCGTGCCAAGGCATCGATGGCTTCGAAGCTTCCGGACTTGGCCAGCTCGGAGACTAGGACATCGGCTTTAGCGTCAATGCTCTCTTTCATGCCGCGCAATGCCCGTGGGGTGAGATTCTGCGAAAGTGTGGCACGCAGCTGGGTATGCATCGGCGGATCTGAAGCCAACGAGGTTCCCTGAATCGCCTCATTGACCATGGGGTTAAAGCCGATCGAGGTTGAGCTGAAGGCCTCGGTGTCGGCCAGGACTTCCCGGATGGTTTCATAGCGGGTGACCGCGTAGATCTCATTCTTTTGCAAGTGGACAACTCCAGCTTGCTCTCTGAGCTGGGTATACGCCTCGTAGGGGTCGATGAGAATCTGGTCATCCCAGATATCGATGTCTGAAACTGTAGGTGCTGGCACGAGGCGCTCCTTGGCTGGCGAATGAGGGATTGCTGCGCTGATTCATAGTGCAGGACGTCGAGCTGAACGTTCAAAAGATTGTGTGATGCACGTCTCTGCGGCGCAATAAAATCAGTGTGGCTTAATTCTTTACATCGTGTCAAGTAATTTTACGAGATGAATAGATTTGGGCTGTGTTGGTCCGCGTTGCGCCGCGCGTAGAGTCAACGATTTTGAACTGAACAACGCCTCGTTGAAAAGGGGATTCCAGAATGAATAGTGATGGCGGGTAGCCTAGATTCAGGTAGGCTGGTGCGCGATCCTCCCAAATTCTCTGCGGGGGAATTCTGTAATCCATCACCTGTTGCACCCCGCAAGCGGGCAGCACTTTCACATTAAATTTTTGACAGAGGTATTCCTATGAGTCCGCAAGCGAGTATTGACGCGTCATCTGGAGTGCCGCTGTACCGGCAGATCAAGGACATCCTGCGAAACGAAATAGTGAAGGGAAAGGCTGATCCGGAAACGCCTATCACCGAAGCTCAGCTGCTTGAGCGCTTTGAGGTTTCTCGCGCTCCGATCCGCCAGGCGCTCAATGAGCTGGTTGCGGAAGGTTTTGTGTACCGCAAGCAGGGTAAGGGAACTTTCCCCATTGCCGGTGCGCGAGTCCAGCGTCCGGCGAATATCCGCCCTAGTGCGCTCTACCAGTATCTCGAAGATCAAGGGCTCCACCCGCAGTCGTCGGTTCGCAAGGTAGGCCGCGTACTTCCTCCGCAAGAGGTGATCCAAGCGCTCAAATTGGAGTCTGGAGAACAATTGCTGCACTTCATCAGGCAGATCTCCGTGGATGGCAAAACCATGCTTGAGGCGGAAGTTTATGTGCGGGTGCCGGAGTCGTTCGATCCGACCGTTGAAGATCTGGAATCTACCGGCTCAGCGTTCACCTTGCTTGAGCGGGACTTTGGAATCTCGCTGGACCATTCGGCCAATGAAGTGTGGGCAACCGCTGCAACGGAGGAGCAATCCAGTAGCCTCGGGGTCGCCAAGGGGGACCCACTGATGACTATCGAAACTATTTTCTACACCGTTGGCGGGCTTCCGGCTGGTTACCGCTACGCGGTGCACCGTGCCGAAGAGTTCAAGTACAAGTTCGTCTCCAACGGATAAAAAGCATTGCCGGATCCGCAATTTGGACATCGATGTGCCAAAGATTTTTCGAGAATTTAATTCTCTGAAAAGACGGAAAATATCACCGAACTATGGTTTGACTAGTTTGTATGGTGTAAATACTCGGGTGAGGTATGGCACAAATGGCAGTTGACTTTGTTATGATAATATGCGAAATTAGAAATACGTTGTAAGCTAGCTCACCACGACGAGGCGATGTACTACGGCCAGGGTTTTACCTTCGGCTTCCCGGTCCATTGATTCTTCCTCAGTGCTTGTCGCCACTCCTATTACCAGCACCCTAAGTGCCGAGTGCGACCTCTCAGACTTGAAATCAAACGCATCATTACCTCGATGCGTGGTCCTTGAAAGGTAGATCAAATGACGGAAGCGAATCTAGCATCCGGCCGTGTTGCCCACACGGTACTTGGCCCAGTGCCGGTTGAAAAACTCGGTGTTGTCGCCGTGCACGAAGCTCTGCTGAGCATCATCCCAGGCGCAGAATACGCCCCGGATATCACCATCGATCGTTCGGAGATCTTCGAGATCATTTCCGCGAAACTCATCAAGTTCCGTGAAGCCGGCGGTGGAACAGTAGTTGATTCCGCCGGGATGTTCCACGGCCGCGACCTGAAGCTCTACGAAACCTTGGCGCGCAGCACCGGAGTGAACATCATTGCTTCCACCGGTCTTGGCCCAGAAGAAATGCTGGGCGGCTACTTCCTCACCCCGCAGACCAACCCGCCTTCCCCGTGGCCCGCAGATAAGTTCGCCGCGCTATTCTCCAAAGAAATCACCGAAGGCATGGTGGTGCCTCGCTTGGAGCGCCGTGGCAAGGCAGGACTCATCACCACCATTGCTGCCACCTCAGGGATGACCGCTACCGAGGAATCGCTGTTCCGGGCCGTGGCGCGCACCTCCCGCGATACCGGCGTGGCCGCCTCCATCCGTTTTGGTGTTGATGCAGTAGCAGAGCTGAAGATCCTTCGCGACGAACACCTGGCGGGGGACCGGATCATCGTGGGTGGACTTGACCGAAAGGATGCCCAAGGTGCCGCACTCGAAGTCGCCCGCTTAGGCGCCTACGTCGGAATCGATCACGTCGGAACCGAAGACCGCGAAGGCTATCTGAGCGAGACCGAGCGGGTGAACCTCGTTCTTGAGCTGATCGATGCCGGATTCGTTTCACGCATCCTCCTATCCTCGAACGCTATCGGTGTTGCCAAGGGGCACGCAGATACGCAGGTCTCCTACGATTACGTCCTGACCAGCTTCGTGCCGCTGCTCAAAGCCCAGGCGGTCACCGATGAGGACATCAACCGCATCCTGGTCGAGAACCCACGCGAACTACTCGCGGTGCGCTAAGCCCTGCTCTTTCGCTGGACAAAGCACCCATACATTCTTAGAGGTAAAAGACAATGTCAAAGGTAAATACGGTCCTCGGGACCATCCCGGCAGAAGAGCTGGGACTCGTGGCAATCCACGAGCATATCGGCTACGGAATGCCCGGCAGCGAGCTGGACTCCACCTGGTGGAAGACACCAGAGCAGCGCTACGAAGAAACCGTGCCGAAACTGCGCAAGTTCCACGAGTACGGTGGTGGAACGTTTGTTGACGCGACCGGTATCTGCAACGGGCGCGACATCGACTACTACAAGTCGCTCTCGGCAAAAACTGGCGTAAACATCATTGCTTGCACCGGTTTTGTCGGTGGAGACACGGCCTTGCCGCACTTCGCCAATGCTTCGGTGCAGTACCTGGCCGAGGTCTTCATCCACGAGATCACCGTCGGCATCGGCACCACCGGAGCCAAGGCCGGAGTCATCAAGGTCGGTGTCTCCCGCGGAGGCAAGATGACCGAATTGGACAAGAAGATCTACCGTGCCGGCGCTCGCGCAGCCGTAGCTACAGGAGTGCCAATCCTGACCCACCTGGCCATCGACCCGGAACCGGCCATCAAGATCTTTACCGACGAAGGCCTTGATCTGGACCGGGTTCTCTTCGGCCACGCCGATGACGGATTCAACGCTGACAACACCCCGGACCTGTGGCTAGCCGAACAGGGTGGGCGCGTAGGTTTTGATACTTTCGGCTACGAAACCGAGCTGGAAGATCCTCCCTTCTGGGCTCGTCCACGTCAAGAACGCCTGGATCACTTCATGCGTTTCATCAATGCCGGAAATATCGACAAGGTCTTGGCCGGCGTCGACGCAAACTGCTCGCCACTGGGCTGGCCCGGCGTCAAGGGGCACACCGTGAACTACATCTTCGAGGACCTGATCCCTGATCTGCGCACCGCAGGGTTGGACCAGGACGCCATCGACAAGATCTTTGTGCACAATCCGGCCAGCTTCTACTCCATCACCAAATAGATCTTCAGATCACCACATACTTCCAGCAACGCGGCTGGGTCAAGAAAGAGAATTAACCATGAAGGCATCACAGCTTCAGAACCTGTCCGTGGCAATCATCGGTGGTGGCTACGGCGGAGCCACCGCGGCACTAGCCTTGGCAAATATCGGCATCAAAGACATCACCGTCTATGAGCAGGCCACCCAATTCGCACAGGTTGGTGCAGCCATCGGTCTGCGCCCCACCAGCATGGATCTGTTCCGCCAGTGGGGTGTCTTTGACACCATTGACAAGGTCTCGGTTCGTTCAAACCTGTTGAACATTCTCTCCGCCGACGGCAACGTCGTGCTGGCCGAAGAGGAATGGCCGGGACTCAACGACTATGGACAGCTCACCCACTGCCACCTGATCCACCGCGCAGACTTCATCGACGCGCTGCTCGAAGTCCTGCCAGAAGGCACCATCAAGACCGGTCACCGCCTGGTGGATCTCGTGGACAACGGCGAAAATGCGACACTCACCTTTGAGAACGGCGTAGTCGCCACCGCCGACCTGGTAATCGGTGCCGACGGCATCCGTTCGGTGGTCCGCAAGAAGCTGTTCTCCGACGCGGAACCGGTATTCTCCGGAGAACACGCCTACCGTGCGGTGCTGCCAACGGAAAAGTCGCTGGGACTGGATCCGGACAACAATCCTCGTTTCTACATGGGACGCAACGGCAC
>DNHA01000365.1 GCA_003486025.1 Micrococcaceae bacterium
CAGGGCCAGGAACTCGCCCAGGGAATCCCAACGCAGGTGGTTTTCGTTCACCAGCTGCGCCACGTGCTTCGGAGCCGAACCACCGGCGCCGGTCTCGAACAGTCCACCACCGGCTAGCAGTGGAACGATCGAAAGCATCTTGGCCGAGGTGCCCAGTTCCAGAATTGGGAACAGGTCGGTCAGGTAGTCACGAAGCACGTTACCGGTCACCGAGATGGTGTCCTCGCCCTTGCGGATGCGCTCGATGGTGTACTTGGTAGCCTCGATTGGAGCCAGGATTTCAATGGTCAGGCCATCGGTGTCGTGTTCCTTGAGGTACTCGTTGACCTTGGTGATCAGCACTGCGTCGTGTGCACGCTTCTCATCCAACCAGAAGACCGCTGGGGTCTGCGAGGCGCGGGCACGGTTCACTGCAAGCTTGACCCAGTCACGGATGGCAACATCCTTGGCCTGGCAGGCACGCCAGATGTCACCGGCGAAGGCCTGGTGTTCGATGAGGACGGTGTCGTTCTCATCCAGGATCTGCACGTGGCCATCGGCAGCCAGTTCGAAGGTCTTGTCGTGGGAACCGTATTCTTCGGCCTTCTGAGCCATCAGCCCAACGTTAGGCACGGTGCCCATGGTGGTTGGATCGTAGGCGCCGTTTGCGCGGCAATCTTCGATCACTGCCTGGTAAACGCCGGAGTAGGAGGAGTCCGGAAGGACAGCCAAGGTTTCAGCTTCCTTGCCGTCCGGGCCCCACATTTTGCCGCCGAGGCGGATCATTGCTGGCATCGACGCATCAACGATGACATCCGATGGAACATGCAGGTTGGTGATTCCCTTGTCGGAATCGACCATGGCAACGGCCGGGCCTTCTTCAAGGCCCTTGGCGATCAGCTTCTCCACACCGGCGCGAACGTCGTCAGAGAGTTCATCCAGCCCGCCAAGGATGGCAGCCAGTCCGTTGTTCGGGTTCAGTCCAGCGGCCTTCAGCTCATCGCCGTAGGTTGCGAACAGCTCGGAGAAGTACGCCTTGACGACGTGACCGAAGATGATTGGGTCCGAAACCTTCATCATGGTGGCCTTCAGGTGAGCCGAGAAGAGCACACCGTCTTCCTTGGCACGGGCTACAGCGTTTTTCAGGAACTCGGTCAGTGCAGCGACGTGCATGACGGTACCGTCAATAACTTCTCCTTCAAGTACCTTGAATGGCTTCTTGAGAACTTTGACTGCTCCGTCTTCGCCAACGAAGCGGATGGAGATGGACTTGTCCTTGTCGATGACGATGGACTTCTCGTTTGAGGCGAAGTCATCGGCTGCCATGGTGGCAACATTGGTCTTCGAGTCCGAAGCCCAGGCACCCATGGAGTGCGGGTACTTGCGTGCGTAGTTCTTCACGCTCAATGGTGCGCGGCGATCCGAGTTGCCCTCACGCAGCACTGGGTTCACGGCAGAGCCCTTGAGCTTGTCGTAACGTGCGCGAACATCGGTGTCCTCATCCGAGGATGGGTTCTCCGGGTAATCTGGCAACGCGTAGCCAGCTGCCTGGAGTTCGGTGATTGCAGCCTTCAGCTGCGGGATCGATGCCGAGATGTTTGGAAGCTTGATGATGTTTGCTTCTGGGGTCTTGGCGAGGTCGCCAAGTTCGCTCAGTGCATCGGCGATGCGCTGTTCTTCGGTGACATAATCCGGGAAAGTGGCGATGATGCGCCCTGCCAGCGAAATATCGCGGGTCTCAAGTTCAACACCGGCGGTTGACGCGAAGGCCTCCACGATTGGCAGGAACGAGTGCGTTGCCAGCATCGGGGCTTCGTCGGTGTGGGTGTAAATAATCTTGGCCATATGTGTGGCGTCTCCCTGAACGTCGTGCGGAAGCGGGCTATCCGCCCTAAACTCAACGTTATAAACTTACCTGATTTTGTCCTGCACCACACTTTTAGGCGTTTACTTTATACCGAAATTTCACGCTTTTTCCCCGAATTACCGCGATGAATAGTGCCCGAGCACTTTGTCACACTTAAGTTAATGAACAGTAACTCAATGTGCGAACGAGGAGGATTAGGCCTCTTTGGATTCTATTGACGCTATCTGCGAGAGGCTCAGGATTGCCTTCTCGAAAAGTTCAGCCGGTGTTGAGGTCAGCCCAGCAGCTTCTTCATACGCAAAACACTGCCAGGCAACACGCCAAGTAGCTGCCACCAATTCAGCGACCAACATCGCCTGCATCATGTCCAGCAGTTGCCGGTCCCGCAATGACTGACTCAGCGACACAACTAGTTCTTGCTCGCTGCGCGTGGCGATCACCAGCAATTTGGGGTCTTGTCGCATGAGCCGGGAGATCCGTCGGGTTTCATGGTGGCGAACTTCGACACTGAAATGCATCCGGCATACGTCAAGCAGTGCATGGAAAATTTCAGAGGAGGATTTTCCTGCCCCAATCTCGGCCCCGGTGAGTGCCGCGATGAGCTCACCTTGGCCCGGGACGATGGCCGATTCCTTAGAGTCGAAGTAACGGAAAAATGTACGCTCGGAGATTCCTGCGCCTTCGGCAATGCGCGCCACGGTAGTTGCCTCAAGACCCAAAGCTTCAATGAGATCCAGGGTCGCTGCCTGAATAGCTTGCTTGGTGGCGGCTTTATGGTCGTCACGAATTCCCATTAAATTTCCTACTTGTTGTTCTGCCTCTAGTCAACATCCTACGACCCTTCGGCGCCGGGTTGTTTTCTGTCACACTCTGCCAGTTTCGCTTACGAAATTGTGTCATCTTGTGACAGAATTTGAAAGTTGAACAATCCTGGAAAGAGGAATCCGTGGCTCCTGAGCGCACCGAAATCAAGGCCGAAACTGCGCCTTCACGAACCATAAATCCGGTACTGCCCACTAAGCAGCTCACCGGAATTATCGGAGCGCTGGCACTAGCCGCGTTCTTGATGATCACGAACGAGACCGTCCTAACTGTGGCCCTGCCCGCCATCATGGCGGATATGGACATTTCAGCCTCGGCCGGGCAGTGGCTCACCACGGGATTCCTCGTGACGATGTCCGTAGTCATCCCAACCACTGGCTACCTGCTGCAGCGCTTCAGCAGTCGTTCATTATTCATCTTCGCTCTGTCCAGCTTCTTGGTGGGCACAATGATTGCAATTTTTGCTCCGAGTTTCGCTTTCTTGCTGCTCGCCCGCATCATCCAGGCCATTGGCACCGCTATCGTCTTGCCATTGCTAATGACTACTACCCTGTCCTTGGTCCCAGTGCACAAACGCGGCATGGTCATGGGCCTGAACTCCATCGTGATCTCAGTCGGCCCCGCCGTTGGCCCGACCGTCTCCGGTGCAATTGTCCACGCGTGGGGATGGCACTACATCTTCGTACTGATGGCTCCGCTGGCAGTAATCACCTTGATTTTGGGCATCATTTTCATCAAACTTCCATCAACCGCACGCAAGCTACCGGTTGATATTTTCTCGGTGATTCTTTCCGCGCTCGCCTTTGGACTGCTGGTCTACGGCATCGCCAGCATTGAAAAAGCTAGCGAAAACATGGGCTTGACCGTGGCAACCTTTGTTGTCGGGCTGGCCTCCCTGGCACTGTTCATCAAGCGCCAGATTCGCTTAACCCGCGAGGGCAAGGAACTGCTGAACCTCACCCCCCTCGCTTCTCGCAACTTCACCTTTGCCATCGTGCTGATCATGATTGCCTTCGGTACATTGCTCGGCACGATCATGATGGTGCCGATCATTCTGGAATCAGGCAAAGGCATTAGCGCTCTAGCCATCGGCATGATGCTACTGCCAGGCGGTGTCGCGCAGGCCATCGTTTCACCTATCTTCGGCCGCATCTACGACAAGCACGGCCCCCGCCCAGTATTGATCCCCGGTGCCATAATGCTGGCCTTGGGGCAGTGGATGTACGTCACGGTTACCACCGAAACCGAACTGTGGATGTTCATGATCAACCACATCGTCTTCTCGACCGGCCTGGCCTTGCTGATGACTGGCTTGATGTCCTCGGCTATGGCCTCGGTCAACCCCCGTTTATACGGACACGGGTCGGCGATCTTCAACACGGGCCAGCAACTCGGTGGCGCCATCGGCACCACGATCTTCATCACCGTGATGTCAATACTGGCCAACAACGAGCTCGCGCAGGGCTCCGATCTGGCGCAGTCACTCTTCACCGGTGCGCATACCGCCTTTATCGTCGGTGCATTGCTGGGCACCATCGGCGTGGCGCTTTCGTTCTTCATCAAGGTCGAAAAGCACGCCTAATGCCACCTGGCAGCTTCGGTTGAATCACCAAGATGGGGTCCGCAGCCAGTGGCTGCGGACCCCTGCGGCGTTCAACAGTTGCGTTCCTCTGGCTGCGCTGAGATATTTTGCATCAAGGCAAGAAAGATTGTTGAACAATATGTGTTTTTGGTGCATGCTTAGATAAACGACACGGAGAGACGGGGATCACAGATGACGTATATCGACCTTAATTCTGATGTAGGCGAGTCCTTTGGCAACTGGGTCATGGGTGATGACGCAGCAATCTTCACCTCCGTCTCCTCGGCTAACGTGGCCTGTGGTTTCCACGCAGGCGATCCAAGCGGTATCGCGCAGACCTGTCGTGACGCGGTCAGCGCGGGAGTCACCATCGGCGCTCACGTCGGTTACCGGGATTTGGCCGGATTCGGCCGTCGCTTCCTGGACTGCTCGGCCACCGAGCTAGCCGACGATGTGCTCTACCAGCTGGGGGCGCTCGAAGCCTTGGCGCGCGCAGCAGGTTCCACTATCAAATACGTCAAACCCCATGGCGCGTTGTACAACACGATTGTTCACCATGAGGTTCATGCCCAGGCAGTCATCGACGCAATCAAGGCTTTTGGTGAAGATCTCCCAGTGCTCTTGCTTCCTGGTTCGGTGGCTTTAGCCAAGGCAGAACATGCCGGATTGCGCCCCGTAGCCGAAGCTTTTGCGGACCGTAATTACACTCCCGACGGCACCCTGGTCTCTCGTCGCGAAGCCAATGCGGTGCTCCATGACAGTGCCCAGGTGACCGAAAATATGATTCGCTTGGCAACTGACGGCACGCTCAAGGCCATCGACGGATCGATTATCCAGATGCCGGCCGAATCCATCTGCGTCCACGGGGATACCGCCGGATCCGTAGCCATGGCCGCAGCGGTGCGCGCCGGGCTGGAATCCGCCGGCATCCAGATCCAGAGCTTCGTATGAGCATCACCACCGTACTTGCCGCCGGAAGCCACGATCTGCTCGTCGAGTTAGCAGACCTGGACACGGTCCTGGCTCTCGACGCATACCTGCAAGCCCAGCCGCTACCTGGCCAACGCGATGTTTTGGCTGCAGCCCAAACGATCATGGTGAAGTTTGAAACCATCGAACAAGCGCGAGCCGCCCGCAGGCATCTGCCGCAGCTGAAGCTCAACACCGCGGCTATAGCTTCCGGAAAACTTGTCACTATCGAGGTCTACTACGACGGCGAAGACCTCGCCACCGTCGCTCAGCTCACCGGTTTGAGCACGCAGGCCGTGGTCAATGCGCACACCGGCCAGCAGTGGCGGGCCGCTTTTGGTGGCTTCGCTCCTGGCTTCGCTTACCTGCTCGGTGAAAATAAGGTACTGGAAGTGCCCCGCCGTGAAACGCCACGTACCTCGGTACCCACCGGTTCGGTCGCTCTGGCTGGGGAATACTCCGCGGTATACCCGCGCCAGTCCCCCGGAGGCTGGCAGCTGCTAGGCCACACCGACTCGGCGCTGTGGGATTTGGACCGGGAGAACCCAGCCCTTATCCGCCCACAGGATCGGGTGCAGTTTGTCGCCTCGCGCCACGCCTTGAATATCCACACCGAAACACCCGCCGTCCAAGTCGCCGACACGCCTCGTGGCGACGGACTGGAAGTGCTCGATTCCGGTTTGCAAAGCCTGCTGCAAGACGCCGGCCGCTACGGCTTTGGTGCGCTTGGCGTACCTACCAGTGGTGCCGCAGATGCAAGCTCGCTGTATCAGGCGAACAGGCTGGTCGGAAATACCCCGAACCAAGCGTGTATTGAAAATTTGACTGGCCGAATGAGCGTGCAAGCCCATGGAGATCAAGTTCTAGCGGTCAGCGGAGCGGAAGCTAAGCTGAGCATCACTCCGGCATCTGGGGATCTGGTCCGCACGGAACGCGAAGCCTCTATGGACGCACCGTTCGCACTGCTGGACGGCGAGCGCTTGGATTTGGAACCTACAGGTAATGGTCTACGCAGCTACATCGCAGTGCGCGGCACCATCCAAGTGCCTAGAATTCTCGGTTCGCTGGCTACCGACACCCTCTCCGGCGTCGGTCCTGCGCCATTGGCTGCAGGAATTTTCCTGCCGATTGCGCAGCCAGAAAATCTCCAAGTAGTCGGAGAGCGCGAACCTAGTACGTTACCGGTTCAAGACGTCGAAGGGTGCTTCGTCTTACGCGTCAGCGTGGGGCCCAGAGATGACTGGTTCGGCCCGGCGGGTGTGGAGAAACTGCTCAATCAGCAGTGGTTGGTCACTAGTGAATCGAACCGCGTCGGCGTTCGCTTAGGCGTGGAAGGCGAAGCAAGCGCCCTGGAGCGAGTGAGAACTGGAGAACTTTCCAGTGAGGGTGTAGCTCTGGGCTCGCTACAGGTCCCACCGTCCGGGCTGCCGGTCTTGTTCCTCGCTGACCATCCAGTCACCGGTGGTTATCCGGTAATTGCTACCGTCATCGCCGAAGACTTATCTGCCGCCGCGCAACTCCCGCCGGGCAGCCATATCCGTTTTGAACTTTCCGAATCCGTTCCAAGCACCGAAGGAAAACAGGCATGAAAAAGGTCTTGATCGCCAACCGCGGCGAAATCGCTGTTCGTATCGCCCGCGCCGCCTCCGACGCCAACCTGAAATCGGTTGCCATCTACTCTGATCCGGACGCCGACGCATTGCATGTGCGTCGCGCCGATGAAGCGTACTCGCTTGTTGGGTCTTCGAGTGCCGAAACCTACTTGGATATTTCCAAGATCATCGCCATTGCCCAGCGCGCCGGTGCGGATGCGGTTCACCCAGGATATGGTTTCCTTTCCGAAAACGCGGACTTTGCCCGTGCAGTCATCGACGCGGGACTGACCTGGATTGGCCCGTCGCCACAAGCCATTGAGCTTTTGGGCAATAAGGTCACCGCGCGTGAAATCGCGGTTCGTGCCGGTGCTCCCTTGGTGCCCGGCACTGATGCCCCGGCAGCTAACGCCGGTGAGGTTCGAGCCTTTGCCGAAAAATATGGAGTGCCTGTTGCCATCAAGGCAGCCTTCGGCGGCGGTGGACGTGGCCTGAAGGTCGCACACACCATGGAAGATATCGAAGATTCTTTTGAATCGGCAGTCCGTGAAGCCACCGTAGCGTTCGGTCGCGGCGAATGCTTTGTGGAGCGTTTCCTCGACAAGCCGCGTCACGTGGAAGCCCAGGTCCTTGCAGATACCCATGGCAACGTGATTGTGGTCGGCACCCGCGATTGCTCCTTGCAGCGTCGTCACCAGAAATTGGTAGAAGAGGCCCCTGCACCGTTCCTCTCCGATGAGCAGCGTAGCGAAATCCACGAGTCAGCCAAACGGATCTGCCGTGAAGCCGGCTATGTAGGCGCAGGTACCGTTGAATACCTGGTAGCACCAGATGGCCTCATCTCATTCCTTGAGGTCAATACTCGGTTGCAAGTTGAGCACCCGGTCAGCGAAGAGACATCAGGTCTGGACCTGGTTATCGAACAGTTCCGTATTGCCGATGGCAAGGAACTCTCGGTGCTCGAAGACCCTACTCCGGTGGGTCATGCTTTCGAATTCCGTATCAATGCCGAGGATCCCGCGCGTGGCTTCCTGCCAGGGCCTGGCACCATCACCCGGTTTGAGGTGCCTACCGGCTCCGGCATCCGCGTGGACGCCGGTGTCCGCAGCAACTCGGTGATCCCTGGCCAGTACGACTCGTTAATGGCCAAGCTGATTGTTCATGGTGCCACCCGCGAGCAGGCATTGCGCCGCGCCCAAGTGGCGTTGGCAGAGTTCACCATTGAAGGGGTTCCTACGGTCCTGCCGTTCCACCGTGCGGTGTCCAAGCATCCGGACTTCGTCGCCGAACAGCGTTTTGGCGTCTACACGACGTGGATTGAATCAGAGTTTGCTGATGAGCTGGCTAATAGCGATGAGATTGCCACCACCGAGGCCGGTGCGGAACGCGAGGTACTGACCATTGACCTAGATGGCAAGGCCATGGCTCTTGGCTTGCCCGTTGCCTTGGTCAATGCAATCCGTCACGGCGGATCAACCTCAGCGGGGTCAGCAGCCGTTCACGGTGCCGACACCGACGAAGGTTCCATCGTGTCCCCCATGGCAGGTAATTTGGTCTCATTCTCGGCACAGGATGGCGCTTCGGTGACCAAGGGGCAAACAGTGGCCGTCTTAGAAGCTATGAAGATGGAATCCCCGGTTACCGCCCACCGCGATGGCATCTTCACTTCCGCAGATTTCAGTGCCGGACAAAGCGTGCTTCGTGGCGATGTGCTGGGAAGTATCGCTTAGTCAATGCGGAATACACTGGGAAGCTGAACTAAATTAGGGGAATGAACGTGAGCGAGATTTACACTTCAATTCCATTAGGCGACGGGTCCACCCATGCGCACACCAGCACTTGGGTGGCCTCGACGTTGCGCCAAGAAATCGCCGAGGGGCGTTTACTTCCAGGTTCCAAGCTCTCCGAACAAGCGTTGTCCAGTGCATTGGGAGTCTCTCGGAATACGTTGCGTGAAGGATTCACACTGCTAGATAGTGACCTGATTATTTCGCGCATTCCGAATCGCGGGGTGTTTGTCGCTTCCCCCGATGCAGCGGATATCAGGGAAATCTATGCTGTTCGTCGAACTATCGAACCCGCCGCGTTAGCTTGGGGTCCAAAGCTGGATATTGATGAGCTGTCGCGGATCATTGGGCAGGCCCGTGCCGCGGCCGAAGCTGGAAATATTACCCTCATGGCAGACGCCAACCAGCAATTCCACGAAACTATAGTGCGTGCCACCGGAAGTGCTCACCTGCTCGAGTTGATGAGCCGGGTACTGGCGAAAATGCGTCTGGTGTTCCATGCGATGAGCGATGCCCCGGACTTCCATTCACACTACGTCTCGCGAAATAGCTCCCTAGTCGACCTGCTTAGCGCCGGGCAACGGATGAAGGCGGCCGATACCTTGCAGGATTATTTGAATACCGCTGAGGCCGAACTCTTGGACCACTACGAGTCCTCACAACTCCGCTAGGAGCAACATGCCTGATTCTTCATTGCCCGTCATCGCCGAAGCTATTGCTCGACGTGCCCATCGGGGCCAATTAGACAAGTCCGGAGCAGACTATATTGCTCATCCCGCTCGCGTAGCAGCGAGGGTTTACGAACGGGGCGGTACCGACGCGGCTGTTGCTGCGGCGTGGCTTCATGATGTGATCGAAGACTGCGACGTTACTACCTCGGATCTCCTGGCCGCGGGAATCACTCAGGAGGTCGTGAGGGCAGTCGATTCAGTGACTAAGCGCCAGGGCGAAAGCGTCGAGGACTATTGCGCGAGGGTCCGTTCAGACCCGATAGGACTGCTCGTCAAGCATGCAGATCTTGCCGATAATACTTCGCCTGAACGGACCGCACTATTAGCCGAGGCGACCCGTGAACGGTTGGCGAAAAAGTACAGCTATGTACGTTCGCTCCTTGCACTTTAGCCAGCTATTGGCTTCAGAATGCGCGTAGCATCAGAGCATGGAGTCCCAGAGGACGTGAAGACATGTTTGAGAAGTTCACCGAACCGGCACGTTTGGTACTCGTCTTGGCTCAGCAAGCGGCGACTGCTCGCAACGAAGGCCATCTGGGTACCGAGCATCTGCTGCTAGCTTTGCACCGCGAAGGGCAGGGGGTAGCTGCGCAAGCCCTGCAGGCCCTTGAGATTTCCCCTGACGCGATCCTCGCGCAGCTGCATCAAGTGTCCAAGGCCAGTCCGCTTGAACCGGGTGACGAAGTCCGGCTAACCCCACATGCCAAAAAGCTTCTTCGCCTTTCGCTACGCGAAGCCAAGGAGCTAGGCCATGGACTGGTGGGTACCGAGCATCTACTTTTGGCATTGCTCCGCATGGGTGACGGACGGGCATTCCAATGCCTCAAGGACCTCGGCGTAAATCCACATCAATTGCGCCAGCGAATCATTATGATCCTGTCAGGAGTCTAAAGTTGTCCTTTTCAAGCCCTTGGTTGCTCCCTGAGACGGTGAGGAGCACCGCATGATAATGCCACTGGTCCTGATCAATCACACGGGTATCGTTAAAATAGACTGATGGGGACTTCGATTCGTTTCTCTCCTCGAAGCGTTGCCATCTTGTGCCAATAATTCATCGCATCCAAAACGCATCAGACCCAGGTATTCAAAATTGTGATTCCTTGGAAGGAACCTTCGTGATATTGCCCCTTGCTGAATTACATATCCATTTGGAAGGATCTCTGGAACCGGAGACTATTTTCGCTTTGGCTTCCAAGAATGGGATAGACCTGCCCTATGAGTCCGTCGAAGAACTACGCGCACACTACGAATTCAACAACCTGCAGTCGTTCCTCGATCTTTTCTACGCCAATATGGCAGTACTACGCACAAGCGAAGATTTCAAAGAAATCACGACCGCGTACCTGAACCGCGCGCACGCTTCCGGGGTGCGGCATGTGGAACTATTTTTTGATCCGCAGGCACACATTGAACGCGGCCTGTCGCTGTCCGAGGTCATTTCCGGGATACGCGCTGGGCTCGAAGAGGCCGAGCAACGATGGGGTGTGACCCATAAACTTATCGCCTGCTTCTGGCGTCATGCTCCGGCTGCTTCAGCCATGGAAATCCTGAAAATGATTGTCACCGAAAACCATGCCATCGACGGGATCGGCTTGGACTCCTCCGAGCTGGGATTCCCGCCAGAGCTCTTCGAAGAGGTCTTCAGCTACGCACGCGAGCACGGCCTGCATGTCGTGGCCCATGCCGGCGAAGAAGGCCCAGCTGATTACATCCGCCAAGCACTGGACGTCTTGAAGGTTGAGCGTGTCGACCACGGTATCCGCTGCATGGACGATCCTGAGCTGGTGGCTCGCTTGGTCAAAGAGCAGATGCCACTGACCGTATGCCCCTTGTCTAATGTGCGTTTGCGTGCGGTAGAGACTCTAGCCGATCATCCCTTGCCACAGATGCTCGAAGCTGGTTTAAAGGTTTCCTTGCACTCCGATGACCCGGCCTACTTTGGTGGCTATTTAGACGCCAATATTTCTGCGGTGGCCGAACAGTTCAGCCTGACTGTCAGCGATCTGGCTACGCTGGCCCGCAACTCCTTTGAAGGCTCATTTCTTGATGAGGCTGCAAGGAAGTCACGTTTAGCTGAAGTGGATGCTTGGTTGGCTCTGCAATTGGATACCACGCGCAGAGACTAAGCGTTCAAATTAGAAGTGCCGCGATTCCTTGGGGGCGGAATCGCGGCACTGGACTCAATCCGTTGCTAGTACTTGGGGTTACGGCACCTGATATTGCGAGTCCCTGGCGTCGGTGATTAGCATATGCCCGGGGGCATGTCCGATCGCCAGCGTAGGACGGGATTCCATGACAGCGGCCTGTGGGGACACGCCGCATGCCCAGAAAACTGGAATCGCTCCGTCCGGCATAAGGGGGGCATCGCCGAAGTCTGGTTTTCCCAGATCTGTGATGCCGATTTCTTCGGGGTTTCCCACGTGAACTGGGGCCCCATGAACCGCTGGATAGCGGGAGGTAATGCGCACTGCGTCGGCCACCTGAGCGGCCGGAATCGGACGCATTGAAACCACCATCGGCCCGGTGAGGCTCCCGGCCGAAGCGCTGCGGATGCTCGACTTATACATAGGCACGTTAGTGCCGTGGTCGATGTGCGCAATACTGATGCCATTTTCGATCAGGGCTGCTTCGAAAGTGAAGGAGCACCCGACAATGAATGTCACCAGATCATCTCGCCAGTATTCGGTGAGATCTGTCGGCTCGGCAATCTTCTCGCCGTTTTCATAGACCGTGTACCTGGGCAGGTCGGTACGGATATCTCCGTCAACCAGTAGTTCATTACTGGTCTGCCCTGCTTCAAGTACTCCCAGAATGGGGCATGATTTGGGATTGCGCTGGGCGAAGAGGAGAACATCAAATGCCAGGTCTTGCGGAACGATGATTAGGTTAGCTTGTGCGTAGCCGGCACTGTAGCCAGCTGTTGGTACGCTCAGACCCGCTCGGAATAGCTCACGCGCTTCCTTAGGTGTCAGTCCTGCTCGTGTGCTGCGTTCTGGTTGTTCGAGTTTCATGATGTCTGCCTCTCCGAGTTAGTTGGTTTTTAGACCCAGAGCTTGGCTAGGCCGGTTAGTGACATCCACCCAAGATAGATGGTCAGCACCCAAGTCAATGCACCGATGATCAGTAGCCATGCCGGGTATTTGTAGTTGTCCAGAAGGTCGCGGCGACGCCAGGCAACCCAGAGGAGAACCGCAAATCCGACGGGCAGGATCAGTCCGTTGAAAGCGCCGGCGAAGATCAGCAGGGTCTGTGGAGCCTGTCCGAGGAACAGGTAGATTACCGCGCAGACTGCAATGAATGCGACAGTGATCAGGTTGCGAGTGCGTTCGTTGGTCGTGGACTTGGTGACGAAGGATACCGACGTATATGCGGCACCGATAACTGATGTCAGCGCAGCAGACCAGAGGATCACGCCGAAAGTCCGTATGCCGATTTCTCCGGCAGCTGCTCCGAATGCCTCTGCTGCTTTGTTATCACTGGTCAATGCGACACCACCGGCGACTACGCCGAAGATCGCGAGGAACAGCAGAACTCGCATGACGCCGGTGATGATGATACTGACTACCGAGGTGCGGCTGACTGCTTTGACGTGCTCAACACCGGAGGTGCCCGAATCGATCATGCGGTGCGCTCCGGCGTATGTAATATAACCGCCCACGGTGCCACCGATCAGCGTGGTGATGACCAAGAAGTCAATATTTTCAGGCATCACGGTGTTCTTCAATGCTTCACCAACAGGTGGCGCGGCAACGATTGCTACGTAAAGCATCAAGAGAATCATCAACGCTCCGAGGAGCACTACAATCCGGTCCAGTGCCATCCCGGCTTTTTTAGACAAGAAGACGAGAATGGCGATAAGCGCCGAGATTGCTCCACCGATTTTCGCGTCAACGCCCAGCATCGCGTTCAGCCCAAGGCCGGTTCCGGCGATATTTCCGATGTTGAAGACCACACCGCCGACAAAGACGAGTGCTGCGAGGAACCATCCAACGCCTGGAAGTACCTTATTGCCCAGTTCTTGGGCACGCATTCCGGAGACGCCAATAACACGCCAGACGTTGAGCTGGACTGCAATATCAACCAAAATCGAAACGACAATCGCGAAGGCGAAGGACGCGCCGAGCTTGACCGTGAATTCCGACGTCTGGGTGATGAAACCCGGCCCAATGGCGCTTGTGGCCATGAGGAACATTGCCCCCATAAGGGCGGTCCGCCGAGCTTTGGAGCTCATCTGCGGCTTGATCTCTGAATTTGCCATGGTTCCATCCATAACTATCGGTGGTGATTGCGCTCACCTTCGCGAGTGATGAGTAGTACATTACAGGTTGTTGAACAATCTGCGCAAGGGGTTGTTGAACAATCCTATTCCGGGCAACTCGAAGCACCCGTCTGACCAGAACCTACATACCAAAAACAATCGCACAAGAATCGTTTAAAAACGACACCTCGGCACGCAAAAGCACATTTTCTGGCTTTCGAGAACCGAGGTGTTTCCCGGATGGATTTAGCCCTGGCGAGCCTTCATCCGTGGATTCTTCTTATTGATCACAAATATCCTGCCGCGGCGGCGGACCACTTGAGCACCGGGCATCTTTTTCAGCGCCCGGATCGAATTCCTAACTTTCATTCATTTTCACCTCGCTTCCATTCATTGTGCTGTTGCTGCCCTGGATCCAATGCACCCGAAGCACCATGCAGAGCCAAGAGCTGCCTATCGCTGAGTTCACAAGGCTCCAGCAGCGCCCTCACCTCGGCTTCGCAGTGCTCCGAACCAGTCAGCTCAAGGTGGGTGCAGGCAATATCGCCTTCCCAGGCGCCGGTTGATTCCAGCCAGATTCGAGGTCCGGCCCCAGTGAGGGCCACGCGCACACCGGGACAACTGGCCATCCAGAGCGTCCCTCGAATACACATGCACGTAGCTGCAAGATCCGGCAGTACCTCACGGAACCGATCGGCATCTAGCGGCCGTTCAACCTTGATGAGGATCTTTGTACCACCCACATCCGTGGCGCCAGAGCCGTGCTGAAAGTGGCCGGGGCGGGATCTGCGAAGCGCGTCGTCACGGTCATAGGCACCCAACGCGACCTTGCCCTGCGCGGAGGTGAGCGTGGCGTGCGGTGCCAAATCACGTATTAGCTTCATTCCACGCCTGAATTGCTCGCCGGAAGAATTCAAGTGCCCGGCGGATTCGCCTAGTAGTGCAACACTCAACCCTTCGACGAACAACAGGCTGTCAGCCAGCGCAATTTCGCGGATCAGGAACTCTCCGGCAGTGCGCTCATCATTGGCCATGGCATTAAATCCCGACTCCCACAGGTTCCTGCGGTCCCAGAACTGGTCTTCCACGGCGGCGGGATCCAGAGCCAGAGCAACATGGTCGATCGCAACGCCACGCCCTTCGAGCTCGGTGCTCACGATGTCCAAAACTTGATCACTATGCCAAGTCGCCGGCAACGACTGAATGATTACCGCATCCTCGTTCTGGGGCAACAGGCGCAATAGGGTCGGAAGGATTTCAAACCGGACCGCGCAACCGACGCATCCATGTTCGAGCACGGATTCTGCGCGTTCACTGGCGTTGGAGTTTCCTTCCACCCGGCGCAGTACACGATTTCCCTCGAGGAGATCGTGGCTGATCACCAGCGCCTGGGGGTACTCGCTCAGCAGGCGCTGGACCGCTGCATCACGGCAGTGAACTTCTAAGGATGAGACAAAAATAAGCTTCATAGCACTAGAGCTTACATGAGAATGATTCTCAATATTAGTAATGCGTAACCTGTGTTAAAAGACGACGGGCCGCTCAAGTCATCGTCTACCGATAACTTGAGCGGCCCGTGCCGCGGGGAACCTCTTAGTGGAAGAAGTGGCGTGCCCCGGTGAAGTACATGGTGATGCCGGCCGCGTTAGCGGCGGCAACTACTTCCTCGTCGCGAACCGATCCACCTGGTTGTACGACTGCCGTAATACCGGCATCCAAGAGAATCTGCAGACCGTCGGCGAATGGGAAGAACGCATCCGAGGCCGCGACGGCTCCCTGGCTGCGCCGTTCAGACTGTGCCCCGTCAACGTTTTCCGCGCCGCCGGCTGCATCCGCACCTGATTCAACCTTCACCCCGAGAGTGTTAGCTCGTTCAACCGCAAGCTTGCACGAATCCACGCGGTTGACCTGGCCCATGCCAATGCCAACAGCTGCGCCGTCTTTAGCGATCAGAATTGCATTGGACTTCGCTGCGCGCACCGCACGCCAAGCAAAGGCCAAGTCTGCCAAGGTTTTTTCATCCGCTGCCGCACCGGCTGCGAGCGTCCAGTTTGCCACGTCGTCACCGGCTGCGGTGATCTGATCCCCGGCCTGCACCAGCATGCCGCCGGAGACCTGGCGGAATTCGTTGGCATTGCGTGCGTAGCCTTCTGGCAGGGCCAGCAGGCGGATATTTTTCTTAGCCGAAAGGATTTCTACCGCTTCTGGCTCGAAGTCAGGTGCGATCACAACCTCGGTGAAGATGCCCTTAACCGTTTCTGCCATCGCCTTGGTGACGGTGCGGTTAGCTGCGATAACGCCGCCAAAGGCCGAAACCGGGTCGGTAGCGTGTGCCTTGGCGTGCGCGTCGGCAATTGGATCTACAGCATCAGGAGAAGCTACCGCGACACCACAAGGGTTCGCGTGCTTGATGACGGCGACCGCTGGCTGCTCAAAATCAAAAGCCGCACGCAAGGCCGCATCGGCATCCACATAGTTGTTGTAGCTCATCGGCTTGCCGTGCAACTGGTCAGCCTGTGCAATGCCGGCAGGAGCTGCTTCATCCACATACAGGGCTGCCTGCTGGTGCGGGTTTTCGCCATAGCGCAGCACCTCGGCGCGCTGCAAGGCAACACCGGAGTAAGCTGGCCAATCGATTACACCGTCGCCGTCTTCATCCAAGAACTGGCTGGCGGTCCACGATGCCACTGCGGTGTCATAAGCTGCGGTGTGCGCGTAAGCCTTAGCGGCCAGACGCTGGCGCGTCTTCAGATCGAAGCCGCCCTCTGCGGCTGCCTCGACGACCTGCGAGTAGAACGATGGGTCAACGACGATGGAGACCGCTGCGTGGTTCTTTGCAGCCGAACGGACCATGGCTGGACCGCCAATGTCGATCTGCTCAACCACTTCGTCCTGGCTGGCGCCCGAGGCGACGGTCTGCACGAAGGGGTAGAGATTCACTACGACCAGATCAATCTGGTCGATGTCCATAGAGGACAGGGTGTCCATGTGCTCGCTCACGCGGCGATCGGCAAGAATGCCGCCATGGATGCGTGGGTGCAAGGTCTTCACCCGGCCATCGAGCATTTCCGGGGAGCCGGTAACCTGCTCTACTTCGGTGACTGGAATTCCTGCTGCCGCGATCTTCTTCGCGGTCGAACCGGTGGAGACCAACTGCACGCCAGCTTTGTGCAACCCAGCGGCCAGTTCCTCCAGGCCAGTCTTGTCATACACGGAAATCAACGCGCGGCGGATAGCTACACGGTCCAAGACGGTCTTACTCACGAAAATGCTCTCCCGGCGGTGAGATGAAAAGGGGCGGGCGGCCAAAGACCGCCTCACCTATTCTAGCGCCGGACGCTGAAGACTGAGCAGTTCATGTCGGTGCTATTGAACTGGCTGCGCAAGCTGCGGGAAATGCTCATCAAGCTGTTGCGGGGTCAGGCAGAGTTCTAGGAGTTTTTCTGCATGATCGTCATCGGCAACGTAGGCAACCAGATCCACCTTGGTGCGTTCATTCAATTCTTTGCGAATCGAATGAGCTACCGCAACGAGGGTGTGATAATACTGTTTAATCGTATTTTCCCATCCCTCTTGCGTGGCTTGCTCGGTCATTGCATCAGACCAGATTTGTGCCGCCGGATCTTGGCATAATTCAATGGACGACCAATGCCAATCGCTTGGCTCCCACTTATCCGAGTAGAAGCTGTCGTTGTCGTCGGCTTCGAGATCCGCTTCGATGGCTTCTAAGACCTGGTCAAGGTCTTCGGTGTCTTCATCACTATCGTCTGCTGAGTGTTCGGACTCGTCCTCCTGATCATTATCGGAGTCCATGAGTCCTTCGCCGCCCTGTTGTTCCTCGCTTTGCGCATCCGAACGGTCCTCGTAGTCGGCATCCTCGTCGAGGTCTTCGCCGCGCTCCACGAGAAGCTCTCGTGACTCGCTTTGCCGGTCCCGTTCGAGTGCTTCCACAGAGTTGAGCGCCAGCAACGGCATAGAGATATTTTCACTCTCTGTGGTGCTGACCCCGTGCAGGGCGATGGCATAAAAATTCTGCTCCGGGTGCTCAGCAATCACTTCTGCAGCGTGTCGAAGGGCAGCTACCCGTATTGCCTCTTCGAGAGCGGTCCAATCTACTCCCATGACCAGAGAATACTCCCATATGCCCTGTCATAACAGGCCTTGACGAAGCTACGGAATGAGCGTAATGAGGTGCGTGAGACTCAAGGTTTCGGTATGCTTCGTGGCGAACGTGCCACACTTTGTGAGGCCCATAGGAAAGGCTACCCAAGGTGCCAACTGCCACCATCCCCTCCGGTACACAAGTTGTGCAGGAGCTCCCCTTCAAATGGAAAGTCCAGGGAACCATCTTCATCATCGGTGGCTTGGGTTTCATGTTTGATGCTTGGGACGTGACCCTCAATGGTGCGCTGATTCCATTGGTAGCCGCCGAATGGGGCTTGGACCGGCCCACCGCTGCATTGCTGGGGACCTCAAATCTTGTGGGTATGGCCATTGGTGCGTTCCTTTGGGGCGGAATAGCAGATAAGTACGGAAGAAAGAACGCTTTTTCGCTGACCTTGCTGATGTTTTCGGTGTTCACCGTGCTCGGTGCGCTTTCTCCGAACTTTGGCTTTTTTGTCGCATTCCGATTCCTCGCCGGGGTTGGCTTAGGTGGCTGCATTCCGGTGGATTATGCCTTAGTCGGTGAATTCACTCCATCCAAACTCCGCGGACGTGTGCTGACCGCCATGGACGGGTGGTGGCCCATCGGCGCGGCACTGTCATTCTTTGTTTCCGGCTGGGTGATGGCAACTGCGGAGAATTGGAGGCTCATCCTTGCCGTGATGATTCTGCCGGCGTTCATGGTGTTCCTGGTGCGCCTGAAAATGCCTGAATCCCCGTTGTTTCTCGCCGCGAAGGGACGTGAAACCGAAGCTCGTGAGGTCATCGATGACTTGGTTCGGCGTACCGGAGCGACGCCCAGGGACTACGCCATCGAAGCTGCGCCCGCAGGCAGGGGTCCACGCTGGTGGGAGCAAGTCGTTGAATTGTGGCGCTATTCGGCCAAGCTCACGACCACGAGCTGGCTGCTATTTATCACCGTGCTACTGGTCTACTACCTCGCTTTAACCTGGCTTCCTACCATTTTGACCGAAGCGGGCATGGCGCAGTCCGCATCCTTCTTCGCCACCGCGGTGATGGCCCTCATGGGTCTGCTCGGCGTGCTGATCGCAGCCCTCCTGGTAGAGCGAGTTGGGCGTAAATGGCTGCTCGGCATTTCGGCTCCGCTGTCGGGTTTGATACTCGTTGTGGTGGCACGCAGTCTTGATGCACCTGCCACCGCTGTGGCTTGGATCCTCGTCTTTGGTGTCGTCGTACAAATCGCCATTCCGGTGCTCTACGCCTACGTTTCTGAGCTCTACCCCACCGAGCTGAGAGCTAGCGGCTTTGGTTGGGCTTCGACGATGTCGCGTTTTGCCGCTGGTTTTGGCCCCCTACTCTTTGCTGCCCTATGGCCAATCGTGGGACTGCCGTGGCTCTTCGCGGGGGCCACCGTGCTGGTCATCGTGGCGATGTTGGTCATGGCCCGGTTCGCTCCGGAAACTCGTGGACTTCAACTGGACTAGCTGTGCTGGCACGGCCGAAATCTTTGGACCCCGCGGCCTGGGGTAAGGCTAGCAATATTCCCAAATTTCTTGGAAGCAGGGACGGCATTC
>DNHA01000265.1 GCA_003486025.1 Micrococcaceae bacterium
GCCAGCAATCACATGCTCCAACGGACCACCCTGCTGACCAGGGAACACCGCCGAATTCAGCTTCTTCGCGATCTCGGCATCATTCGACAAAATAATGCCGCCACGAGGACCAGCAAGAGTCTTATGCGTCGTCGAGGTCACCACATGAGCATGCGGAACCGGCGAAGGATGCAAACCAGTTGCCACCAGGCCAGCGAAGTGCGCCATGTCAACAAACAAGTACGCACCAACCTTGTCAGCGATCTCGCGGAACCGTGCGAAGTCCAGCTGGCGCGGGTACGCCGACCAGCCAGCAACAATCATCTTCGGCTGGTTTTCCATGGCAAGGCGCTCCACCTCATCCATATCCACCTCATAGGTCTTCTCATCCACACCGTAAGGAACGATGTTGAACAAACGACCCGAGAAGTTGATCTTCATCCCGTGAGTCAAGTGACCACCGTGGTTCAGATTCAGACCAAGCACGGTATCGCCCGGACGCACCAACGCGTGGTACACCGACGCATTAGCCTGCGCACCCGAATGCGGCTGCACATTCGCGAACTTCGCACCGAACAAAGACTTCAGGCGCTCAATAGCCAACGTCTCAATAACGTCAACTTCCTCGCACCCACCGTAGTAGCGCTTGCCCGGGTAGCCCTCGGCGTACTTGTTGGTCNNGTTGTTAGTCAGCACCGAACCCTGAGCCTGCATCACTGCCTGCGCCGTATGGTTCTCCGAAGCGATCATTTCCAAACCACGCTGCTGACGAGCCAACTCGGCATCGATACGCTGCGCAATCTCAGGGTCCAAGGTTCCCAGGTCCTCGGTCAGCGATGTCGCTGCAAGGGAGGGAGCTAAAGTCATTACCCATTCCTAAATGTATGAATTGCCGACAACTGATATATCAATCTGCCTCTCACTGTATGATAGAAGTCACAGCCCGGTCAATGACTTAGTCGAAATTACTTCGGCAGGTAACATTCAGACAGAACAAGACAAAGGCAACGGACACGCAATGACCACGACAGCACAGCTCGTCAGCAGTAGTGAATCCCTGGCTGAACGCGCCTATCTCGTCCTTCGGGATCGGCTGATCATGATGGACATCGCCCCTGGCGACCCCATCAACGAGGGGCAGCTAGTTGAAGAACTAGGCATCGGACGCACGCCGCTTCGCGAGGCGCTCAAGCGCCTGGAAGTAGATCACCTGGTGCAGTCCTACCCGCGGCGCGGCACCTTTGCGACCCGGGTGGACATCACCGAACTGGCCGCCATCACCGAAGTCCGCAAGGCGCTGGAGCCACTAGCTGCGCAGAAAGCCGCGAATCTTCGCGGCGGAACCGCTCGCAGCCAAATGCAAGCAACAGCCCAAGCCGTTGGATCACTGGGTTCGCACACCGCGCGCCGAGAACTCATGGAAAACGATTTGGAAGTGCACCGGCTCATCTACCGCGCGGCCGGCAACCACCATCTGGAAGAGACGCTGATCCGCCTGGATAATCTCGCTACGCGGATTTGGTGCATGGCACTTGATCGTTTGCCGACAGTAGAAGAGCACATTTCAGAACACGCCAGCTTGCTTCAGGTAATTCTGGGCGGGGATGCACCTGCCGCGAAAGAGCTAGCGCTGGAGCACATCGTTCATTTTGAAGAGTCGGTGCGCGCGGTCCTCTAGAGAGCGAATTTCCGATTCCCCAAGAGACCCACCTCTTTTCAGGTGGGCCTCTTGTCGTTTGCGATCATCCGCCTCGGCGCACGCTGGGAGAAGCACTTATTCCCGCTGCGCAGCCATGCCATTTCAGCGGGCCTGAGTCTTTCTTGGGCAAAAGCTTGACTGTGACCGGCGCCACTGCCATGATTCATTGCAACAGTGTTGCAGGTAATGCAACCATCACTCCGGAACAAGACCACACACGCCTCGCTGGCACTACCTGTGCTCCACGGGCCAAGGAGATCTCCATGCATTCAGTATTCATCGACGAAATTGATGCCCAAACTTACGCCGAGCTCGTGTCCCGAGCCGGATCGACGATTATCATCCCTGCGGGAGCCACCGAGCAGCACGGCCCCCACATGCCGCTGGGCGTCGACGCGATGCTTTCGCGGTCCATTGCTGGCGCCGTTGCCGAAAAGACCGGGGCTCTGGTCGCTCCGGCGCTGTGCTACGGATATAAATCCCAGCCGCGTTCCGGTGGCGGCAACCATCGCATCGGCACCACCAGCCTAGGCGGAAATTCGCTGAGCCAAATGGTTGATGATGTGGTCGCCTCGTTCATCGCCCAGGGCTTCGAGAATGTTGTCATCCTCAACGGCCACTTCGAAAACTACCAATTCATCTACGAGGGCCTGGACAATGCGGTGGCTCGAAGCAGGGCCGCCGGTTCCTCAGCTCGCGCAGTCCTGCTTTCCTATTGGGACTTCGTGGATGAAGACACCCTTTCCAAGGTCTTCCCCGACGGGTTCCTCGGTTGGGATATAGAGCACGGCGGAATTCTGGAAACGTCGCTCATGCTGCTGCTGCACCCAACGCTGGTCAATATGGATCGTGTCATCGACCATCCGCCAGCACAACTGACCACCTACGACGTCTTCCCCGAAGATCCCTCGCGCACCCCGCCCAGTGGCTGCCTCTCCTCTGCTAAAGGTGCCACCGCCGAACGCGGTGAATTGCTTTTCACGACGGTGACCACACAGGTTGCCGATGCGCTCAAGAGCGAACTGCTGCTTGGCAATATCACCTTGGAGGTGAACTAACATGTCATTGGACAAAGCAACTGCCCCAGGCGCCGATAGCCTCAAACCCCAAGACGAGCCGGTAGAACTTCCCCGTTTCATGGGGCGGCATATTCCGCCGATAGACCGTTTGCTGATCCGGGTCATTCCACCGGTACTGATCGTTGCCGTCATGATCTGGGTTCTCGGTAATCCGGAGGCGGCTTCCGCCGCAATCTCGGAGATGCGCACTTTTGTGACCGGTAAATTTACCTGGCTCTTTATCCTCTACTCGGTATTTACGGTGGGCGTATGCATCTGGCTATCCATGAGCCGTGTAGGCAAGATCCGCCTTGGCGGGCCCAAAGCAAAACCGCAGCACAGCAAATTCGCCTGGTATTCCATGCTCTTCGCCTGCGGACAGGGCATCGGACTGATCTTCTGGTCAGTTGCCGAGCCAATCATGCTGCGCGATGAAAATCCCGTGATCCCGGCCGGAGCCAACGGTGGCGGAGAAGAAGGTGCCATCGTCTGGACCTACTTCCACTGGGGCCTGACCGCCTGGGCGATGTACTGTGCGGTGGCCGTATGCTTGGCCTACTCACACCACAACCTGGGCAAAACCCTGACTTTCCGCGAGGCCACCGTCGATATCCTTCCGCGCTGGTCCCGCCGCGGTGCCGGTGTCGTGGTCGAGCTGCTGGCGATTATCGCCACGGTACTTGGCTTGGCAACATCCTTCGGCTTTGCGGCCATGCAATTCTCTTCGGGGATATCTTCCTTTACCGGTGCGAGCGCTAGCCCGATGATGTGGTTCATGGTCATCTTGATCTTCGCCGGCATCACCTCGATCTCGGCCATCGTTGGCATCAATAAGGGCATGGCGAGAATTAGCGGGCTGAACTCAATTTTGAGTATTGTCTTGCTCGCCGCGGTGCTGATCTTCGGACCGTCGCTGTACATCATCTCGAATATGTCGCAGACCTTCGGAAGCTTCTTCACGAACTTTGCCAGCATGAGCTTGTGGACCGATTCGGGCCTGGCAGCCACCACCATAGACAGCTGGCAAGATAGCTGGAATGGCTGGTGGACGGTATTCATCTGGTGCTGGGTCATCGCGTTCTCGCCATTCGTCGCCGGCTTCATTGCCCGGATTTCGCGCGGCCGCACCATTCGCGAATTCGTCTTGGGCGTCACGATCATCCCTTCGTTGATCGTCATGGTCTGGGTAGCGATCATTGGCTCGGCAGCCATCTACTACGACGACCAGTCCAACCGCTCAATTAGCGATGCGGTAGCCGCGGACACTTCCTCAGGATTATTCGTGATGCTCGATTCGGTGCCGGTGATCGGCACCATCTTGCTGGTGATTGCCACGATCCTGGTTGCCACCTACTACGTCACCTCGCTGGACTCCGGAATTTACGCACTGAGCGAGTTCGTCTCCGCACCGGGTAAATCAGGTCCCGTCTTCCGCGTGGTCCTGGTACTTTCCGTAGCGACGGTGACCACCGTGCTGCTGACCATGGGCGGAACCGCGGTAGTCGATACCGTGCAAACCGGCACGATCATCGGCGCGTTCCCGTTCTCCTTCGTGATCATCTTGATGATCATCAACTTGATCCGCCGGCTGCTTAAACGCGACAAGGCGATCAGGCAGCTGGAGAAGGACATCAACAATCCGGATCCTTCCCTGGTCTTTGTGCCGGATCCTGATGGCGAGGGGGCTATCCGCAAGATGGATCAGCATCCCGATGCCCAGTCATAGCACTTCGGCACCCCAATAAATGAAGGCCGTGGCGCTCGAAACACCGAGCTCCACGGCCTTTGCCGGCTTAGTCCGCTTCCAGCTCGCAAATTTATGTCGCTAATTCAACCTCACCGCTTGACAGTGAGCTGAGACACACATAATCTATTTGCAACGGCGTTGCATTCAGCGCAACACGTATATTCTTCTCCGGCGATTCCCATGAATCCTCGCAATCCTTCTGATTGGGCCGGCTTCCCTTGACACTTCATTTACTCCAAGGAGCCAACACCATGACCGCCTCAAACATCGCCACGAATGTTTCCGAACTGGCACGCCTGAAGACCCTGCACAACGGCGTGAAGCAGCAGCTCACTTTCTCGGACGCAGAGTTCGAACGCCGCTTGACCGGCCTGCGTCAGATCATGGCAGCAAAGTCCCTGGACGCTGTCATCCTGACCAGCTACCACGGCATCAAGTACTACTCGGATTTCCTGTACACCACCTTTGGCCGTAACTACGCACTGGTAGTCACCCAGTCCAACTCCACCACCGTCACCGCGAACATCGATGCTGGCATGCCATGGCGCACCAGCTACGGCGAGAACATCGTGTACACCGACTGGAAGCGCGACAACTTCTTCTACGGTCTGCAGGAAGCACTGAAGCGCGACGGAGTGAAGGCCTCGCGCATCGGTGTGGAAGACGACTTCCTGCCAGGGCTTACCCGTCAGCAGATCCAGGCAACCT
>DNHA01000234.1 GCA_003486025.1 Micrococcaceae bacterium
CAGCCAGCCTTGCCAAATGGTGTACCCGAAGAGGTTCATGGTGCCGATGGTTGGATGCTCCACCTTGACCAGTGCTGAAATTGCTTCATAGGCCAATAGCGCACCAATGGCCAGCAGGGCGACTCCCGCTACCAAGTGTCCGGCACTCATGGTCCGGTGGTACCCATAGGGGTGAGATGGACGCCGGGATTTACGTACGTAAATACCGGCAGTAAGGAAGGCTGCTTGCGGCAGAACCGAGAGCATGTCTTCAACCCAGGCAGTACGCATTGCTTGGGAATTACCGACCACCAACGCGACGAGAGTAATCGTGCACGCGGCATACCCGATGCTGATCCACTCCAGCTTGGTCGCCCGGCGCATCTGCTGCTGTTGCTCTTCGGGCAGGTGGGTTCCGGCTTCCGGTTTCATGGCATCTCCTGAGTCTGATCTAGGAAGTACTCAAGTTCGCCGAGGAACGCGTTTTCTCCCGGAGGAACCAGCAGAACCAACTTTTCCTTCTTGCCCTTCTCATCCATGGTCTGTGTGTAAGGACGTGTCATGCCGACCTTCTTGGACCACGGAGTTTTGCTGCTGATGCCGCCCACAACTGAATCAACCTGATCCTCTTCAAGCTTTTTGACCAGGCTTTCTTCTCCCCCGACAATGAACTCAGCTTTGGCGCCTAAGCTCTGCGCGAAGTCCTTGGCCAGCTGTACTTCGCTGCCTTGGTAGGAGGATCCTTTGATTTCCACCAGAGAATCATTGGGAGAAAGCCCAATGCGCAAGGTGTTATTGCGTACCGAATCCAACGTGCCTTCCGGGTCCACGGGAATCGCCTGCGAACATCCAGCAAGTCCAAGCACCAGACTCATGCCTATCAAAGCTGCACCACGAGGACGGCTATGGGAATGGCTCATAATCGACCCATCCTTTCGTATCTCAAAGATTTCTCCTCCAAGTTACTGATGCCTCGAACGTACTGCACCGTGAGGTGCGAACGCACCTATCCCCGGGAATTATCAGGAACAGCACTCAGACGGGTAAACCCAGTGCAGGGTTTACCCGTCCTCATGCCTGAAGCCCTACTTAGCGATAGGGAACCTCTCCCACGCACGATGTGCCGCCAATGAGTCCTCGGCCGTTCGGGCGACCGCACCCACGTCAACGGTACTGATCCCCGGAGCGTCATCGACAATACCGAGCACATCGAGCAGACCGTCATCCTGGCCGTCAATGCAGATAATGGCTTTGCTGTGCCGGTACGCCTCATTGACCAGCAATGACACCCGCGGATCTACCGGAACGAATCCTGCGCTGGGTGCCCCGGCCTTCGCATCAAGAGGTACCGAAGAATCATCGGCCGGCGGAAGCGGTCCAATGAGTACCAACGCATCAAATTCTATGGAGCGTGCGGTCAGATACGTGCGGTCAATCGGCAGCCCGTCCGCTACCTGTCCGCCTTTCGATGAGACCAGCAGGGGGTTCATGCCCAATCCGGTCAAGTCTTGGGCAATCTGCGCCACGTGCTCTTCATTGCCCCGGTTGAAGATCACCGCAACATTGCGCCCGTCAACCGGCCAACGCGCTCCAATCTGCGAAAGTGCGGCACTGGGCTGTGGCTGCGGCAGGTCTGCGGGGGCCGGCTGTGCTTCCAGTCCCAAGGCCTCGGCCACAGTGGAGGCCAGCTGCTGATCAATGTGCGTCAGGCAGTCCACCTGCCGCTGGCGAACCGCAACATCGGAACACTTACCCAACTCAAAGGAGTACGCCTGCTGTACGTGGGCCTGCTCCTGCGCGGTGAGGCTCAGGTAGAACAACCGCGCCTGGCTGTAATGATCGGAGAAACTCGCCGGCTCGGCACGCACCTTCTCGCTGTCCCCCAGTGCTTGGGGAAAGTCCAACGGCGGATGTTCCCCCGAAGCCATCTGTGACATGTACGGGCAACCTCCATCCAAGGAATTGGGCTGGTATGGGGCAATGCCCTGCGGCACACGATGTTCGTGGAAGCCATCACGGAACATATCATTGACCGGCGACTGCGGTTGGTTGATGGGGATCTGTGCAAAGTTCGGTCCGCCAAGACGAGTTAGCTGGGTATCAAGATAAGAGAATAAACGTGCCTGCAGCAACGGATCATCGGTGACATCAATGCCCGGCACCAAATGCCCCGGATGGAAGGCAACTTGCTCCGTCTGGGCAAAGTAGTTCTCCGGGTTCCGGTCAAGCACCATCTTTCCCAGGGCCTGGACCGGAGCCAGTTCTTCAGGGATGAACTTGGTCGGATCAAGCAGGTCAATGCCTTCAAAGGTATAGGTGCCATCATCAGGAAAGATCTGCACACCTAGTTCCCACTGCGGATAATGGCCCGCGCTGATGGCCTCGGCCAAATCACGGCGGTGAAAATCCGGGTCGGCGCCTGCCGCAAGCTGGGATTCTTCCCAGACCAGCGAATGCACCCCGAGCGCAGGCTTCCAATGGAATTTCACCAACGAAGATTCACCGCTGTCACTGACCATCCGGAAGGTGTGGACACCGAATCCTTCCATCATCCGGTATGAGCGTGGAATCCCCCGGTCACTCATTTGCCACATCGCATGTGCTTGCGCCGGAGTANNACATCACCGCATGCGCTGATTCAGGCACTAAAGAAACAAAATCCCAGAACGTATCATGGGCTGATTGCGCCTGCGGAATCTCCACATCTGGATGCGGTTTCGCCGCATGAACCAGATCCGGGAACTTCACCCCATCTTGGATGAAGAACACCGGGATATTGTTCCCCACCAAATCGAAGATTCCTTCCTCGGTGTAGAACTTGGTCGCAAACCCCCGGGTGTCACGCGCCGTGTCCATGGAACCCCGGGAACCTACCACGTTGGAAAAACGCACAAAGACGCGGGTTTCCTTGCCCGGTTGCAGGAAGCCGGCACGGCACAGCTGCGAGGCATTGCCGTAACTGACAAATGTTCCGTGAGCGGCTGCCCCTCGGGCATGGACCACCCGCTCTGGGATTCGCTCATGATCAAA
>DNHA01000341.1:0-409 GCA_003486025.1 Micrococcaceae bacterium
GTCCTTTCTGTTGGATCGTTTTTAAATTTCGAAATCTAAACTGATGAGGCCTTCAGCACGCACGGACAGCCCTGGCCCCAGACGCAGTTGAAAGGCGCCACGGTTTTTCAGGTAGCTGGCCAGCAGCGGAAGGACGGTCCGCGCGTCATAGCTGTCGAAATCGATGACCGGACCGTCTGGGATGTAGGCAAGGGTCTTCTTGATCACCGGCGCTTGCCGGTGCAGGACCAAGGCGGCACCAACGAGGGTTTCACCATCAAACCAGCCGAGGGATTCTCCGCGCCAGCCTCCCTTGACCTGCGCCCATTCGGGACGCTGAAGGAAGCTGACACCTTGCGCGGTAGCAAGGAACGCGGAGTGCTCGGTGCTCGATATTGGACGCACGCGAAGTTCATTGTGGCTCACAGGT
>DNHA01000341.1:505-16345 GCA_003486025.1 Micrococcaceae bacterium
GCGGTATCCGGTCGAGCCAGGATCTGCGGCTGTGAGCAACTGGACATGCCTAGCCGCGCAAATCCTCAGTCTGTTTGCGACCCAGCGACGGATGAGGCACCATGGGGGCCAAGCGTGCATTCTATACCCCAAGGGGGTATTATTGGTTCATGGACTCTCAAACAAAGCTTGCGGAACCAGTGGCGCCTCACGGCTACACTCCGGAAAAAGATGCCTTGCGCAAACGCCTCAACCGGATCGAGGGGCAGGTTCGCGGGGTTGCCCGCATGGTGGATGAAGACAAATACTGCATCGACATCCTCACCCAGATCTCGGCAATCAATGCCGCCCTGCACAAGGTCAGCCTGCAACTGGTCGAAGACCACATCGGACACTGCGTAGTGGGCGCCGCCGAAGAGTCGTTGAACACCGGGGATCCCAGCATTGTGCAAGATAAGATCTCCGAAGCTACGGCTGCAATTTCCCGGCTTCTGCGCTAGCCGACAGAGCCTTTAATCTCCTACATAAGAATAGAGAGCAAAACATGAGCCACGCTTGCAATTGCGGTTGTTCGGATAATGCAAACTCTTCAAGCCAAGGCTTGCAGATTATCCCCCGCCCGGACAGCACGCCGGCCACCGCCCAAACTGAACTGAAAATCTCGGGAATGACCTGCGGACACTGCGTCTCATCGGTATCCGGGGAATTGAAAGAAATCGCAAACGTGCAAGATGTTGAGATCATCCTGGATGCAAAGGGCATCTCCACTGCACTGCTGAGCACCTCGGGCACCATCGAGCACGAAACGCTTCGAGCAGCAGTTGAAGAAGCTGGCTACACGCTCGAATCGGTCAGCAACTAGCTCTATGCCAAGGCTAGCGGCCGCTGCGATGCAAACTTGTCGCAGCCTGGTCCATGAGGGACTATTAAAAAGACCGCAAGTTGCAGATCAGCGACTTCTGCTGGCCTCGCGGTCGGCACTTCCACGAAAGCAGGACAGCAGATGAACGAGCAACGCGTATTCAAGGCAGTCGTAGGCAAGCAGGCCGGGTGGTGGAACATCTGGGTTCCCGAATTGGACCATGTTACGTCCACACGAAAGTCCCGCAAGATTGCAGGGTATACCCGAAGCCTGATCGCAGCGGTTCTCGGTATCCCCGAGTCTTCTTTCCGCGTGGAACGCGAATCGGTTTCCGCCGAAGAATTTGAACGCCGCTATACACAGGCAGTGCTAGCTGGCGATAAGCAAGAAAAGAAGTAGCTGGGGCCTCTAAGCACTTAGCGAGAATGCCTAGCCAATGAGCACCTGACGCACAGTCGCTAAACAGTCGCGCTGATTAGAGTAGTAATTACCTTCCTCAAAGGTGCGAGTGATGTTCCAATGCCCGGTTCACAATGAACCGGGCATTGGGTTTTAATTACCAAATTTTTCGGATTTATCTGGATATTCCATGAATACGCTTCATACTTCTCAGTAACGTTCACGTCAGATTTCCAGGCGTAGAGACTGCCGCAAAGCGCACGTCCGGCGAAGCTCACGAAGGCCTTAACCCGAATTCTGAATAATACGAAACGTTACAGGCCGGCGAAAAATCCAATCAATCTCCCAGCTCTGCATTTTTAAACCTAGCTGTCAGTGCTACTTTCAAGCGGCCAAAGTGTTCTTTAAATCCTTAATTGTCATGCCAACTAGTGCTTTATAAAGCAACAGCGAATCCTGGATAAGTTTTCTGCAAGATCCTCCGCTCCAGTGCAATGGCAAAATTATCCGGATCAACTGCCGCAAACCTTAAGCAACAAATCCCTTCGGTTTGCTTCACAAACTAAAACATGGGCATACTGTGACTGCTATCACAAGTTAATTGCCGTTGATGCGTGGCGGGAGAGATCCGCCCCAGCCAAGGGCGGGCGCCGTAGGAGCAATTCCTCCCCAGGAAACTCTCAGGCCCCCGTACCGCCACGATGAGGCAAATCTGGAAAGCAGTATGGATTTGTCCATGCTCACCGACGGAGCAAACCTTGAACCCAATGACGGGTCAAGGTGAAAACTCTCAGGTCTTCAAACAGATTGGGGAGGAACAAAGAACAGTGCCGCATTGTCTGCACCCGATTCGAAAGTTCTCCCCATGGTCAACCTCCTTCGCGCCCTGCCGGGGTCACAGCTCACCGAGCTGAGCCCTGTGCATGCTGGCGCGCAGAATCTGGTCCTGGAGAACGGGCATTCGGTTGCAAACGTAGATCTGCCGCAACGTGGGTTATCCCTCGGGAATAGCCCATGGCACCTCTTCGACGCACCTCACCACTCCTGGAAGGCAGCAGAATGAGCACCACCAGCTCTTCGCCCAAGCTCGAACGCGGGCTCTCAAACCGTCATATTCAGCTCATTGCAATTGGCGGTGCCATTGGTACCGGTCTATTCATGGGCTCCGGCAAGACCATCTCGGTCGCAGGTCCATCGGTCATCTTCGTTTACATGATCATCGGCTTCATGCTGTTCTTCGTCATGCGTGCCATGGGAGAACTACTGCTGTCGAACCTGAACTACAAGACCTTCGCCGACTTCGCCGGTGACCTGCTAGGGCCTTGGGCTGCATTCTTTACCGGCTGGACCTACTGGTTCTGCTGGGTGGTTACGGGCATTGCCGATGTGGTGGCCATTGCCCATTACGTTGCCTACTGGTGGGGCAACCTTCCGCTATGGATTCCGGCGCTGGCTTGCATCGCACTGCTGCTGGTGCTGAACCTGGCAACCGTGAAGGCCTTTGGTGAAACCGAGTTCTGGTTCTCCATGATCAAGATCGTCGCCATTGGCGCGCTGATCGTGGTGGGTCTGGTTATGATCATCACCAAGTTCCAGGCCAACGGCGCTACCGCTTCCTTTGCCAACCTCTGGGCCGACGGCGGCATGTTCCCCACCGGCTTCATGGGCTTCGTAGCTGGTTTCCAGATTGCAGTATTCGCATTTGTGGGAATTGAGCTCGTAGGTACCACCGCGGCAGAAACCAAGGATCCAGAAAAGACCCTTCCTAAAGCGATCAACTCGATTCCGATTCGAATCCTGTTCTTCTACGTAGGTGCTTTGATCATCCTCATGGCCGTTCAGCCATGGCGTCTGTTCTCAGCAGGGGAATCACCATTCGTCGGCATGTTCGCGCTCGCCGGGCTGGCTGGCGCGGCAGGCGTGATCAACTTTGTGGTGCTGACCTCGGCAACTTCCAGTGCTAACTCGGGGATCTACTCGACTTCCCGGATGCTGCGTGGCCTGTCCATGGAGGGCGACGCACCGAAGGCCTTCGAAAAGCTTTCTGGCCGCAGCGTCCCGCGCAATGCGCTGATGTTCTCCTGCATGTTCCTCCTCGCCGGCGTGGTTCTGCTCTACAGCGGCGACTCGGTGATGGCGGCCTTCACGCTGGTGACTACGGTCTCCGCACTATGCTTCATGTTCGTCTGGTCGATTATCTTGATCAGCTACCTGGTGTACCGCAAGCGCCGTCCGCACCTGCACGCAGCAAGCAAGTTCAAGATGCCAGGCGGGACGTTCATGCCTTACGTGGTACTTGCATTCTTCGGCTTCATCTTGTGGGCATTGACTACCCAGACAGATACCCTGCAAGCGCTGCTGATTACTCCTCTGTGGTTTGTGGGTCTAGCGATCGGCTACGGCGTAATCCGCCGCAGCCCACGGCATGCACAGCTTCGTGCGGTGCATGTGACAAAGGTTGTTGCAGAGCGCGAAGAGGCCGGTGCCTTCCGCATCCATGGTCCCCGTGCCAAAGACACCATAGATTCTGAAACCCACTCGGTGTAATTAGCTGAGTTTGGCACCGCATCCCCTTGGGGGTGCGGTGCTTTTCCGTATCCACCCAGCTGCCATGGACCGGGCAAGCGCTGCTAATTGAGCGCTGCGCGGCGATTGGCCAGCAAGCCGATGACGATACTTTGCAAGGCGCCAAGTGCGGCACCTAGAACCGTCATGGACAACCTGTCGGCCAACAAGCTGGACACCGGTTCGGCGCTGCCCAGATGCACCATCAGCAAGGCGGTCACGGTCATGAAGATCATGCCCACCGCGTAGTGCCGCAAGATCACCATTTCTATGCAGAACTGGCTGGCGACTGCCACCAGCAATATCAGCCAGATCGGTGGATCAAACATCACGATGATTCCGGTGAGCAACACCCCCACGCAGGTACCTACGCACCGTTGTAGAGCACGGGAAACCCGTGCATAGGTGTTCATTCCGATCACCGCGGCGATAGCACCCAGACTCGCCCAGTACCAGTGATTACCGCCAAAGGCATAGGCCACGGCTCCGGCGATGAATACGGCCAGCGCCATCTGCGTGGATTCTGTATAGGCTCGCGGGTTTGGTTTCCAGAAAAAGCCCTTGGCTAAGGTGTGCAGCAGGTTGGCTCGACGCAGTGAAAGCCCGAGCATGAACAGCACGCTGAAAATTACCGTGCCCACACCAGCCACAAGCACGCCAACAAAATTATCGGCAGTCGCCGGAACGCTGATGCAGGCGCCGCCGGCAAAAACCGCAAAGACCGGTCCCGGTGGCATCCAGCGGACGGCGCAGGAAACGAAGTTCGCGCCGAAAGCGATAGCCGCCAACACCAGTATGCGCACCATGAATGGTGACTCGATCATGGAGAAGAAGGTACCCAGCGCCATGGCGGTTATCTGCACCAGGCCACTGCTCAGCTGCTGCCAAAAACGGACCGCGTAGGTATCGTAGCGGCCAAAGACCGAGCAGAATGCGCCAAACGCTGCGTACATGGCCCAGTCCAGCCGGCCGGTAACGGCCAGCAGGGTCAGTGGCACTGCCACGCAGAAGGAGGCCTTTGCGGCTGGGATCAATGAGGGCATCGCCGGGCCCACGGTAATGCTGTGCTCCCACACTGCTCTCAGATGCTGCCTCACTGAGCAGACTCATCGTCTTGAGCTACGACTAGCTGCAGGAGTTCACGCAGTTGCTCGCGCTGTGCGGCATCCAGGACTCCGAAGAGTTCCATCTCGCTGTCCCGCGCGGCACCCATGGCCTTGGCCGTGAACTTCTGGCCGGCTTCGGTCAAGGTGATGATGTTACGCCGCCGGTCACCGGGATCGACACTGCGCTCCACAATCCCATGCTGCGCCAGTTCATCCAGGTAGGCCACCAAATGGCCGCGGTTCAGATCGGTGCGCAGCGAGAGTTCGTTCTGTGACATCGGCGCGAACTCTTCCAAGGCGCACACGATCATGAAGTGATTGCGGGTCAACGCTTCTGATTCCATCATCTCGGTGAGTTTGACCGTACCCAAGCGTCCTACGCGTGAGGCGAGGTAGCTCAGTGAGCCCCATTGAAATTTCGGAATCTGTTGCTCGTTCATCCCATCAAGATATCATTTCACATTGAAACGATTTCTCTAAGAGTGCATTTACTGACCAAAATCACAAAGAGAAAGCGGAATCCCCGTCCTATTCACCCTCTTCCCGCGCTCGCACTTGGGGGCCGGATTGTCCCCAGCACCGCTTGTCTGAAACAGAGCAGCCGCGATTGCCCTCACGCGTCGGAACGGGTTCCTCGCCGTGAATACTACGCTGGCAAAAAGCGGCAACTACTTGAGCGTTGGCCTTAGCGCCGGATTCGCGCCGAACGAAGCTCGTCGATACGCACCAGCACCACACCGAGCACAATCAATAGCCCACCAAATAATTGAACTGGCCCGGGTAGTTCCGATAGCAGCAGCCATGCCCAGAGCACCGCAAAGAGCACCTCGGTCAGCGAAATAAATGAAGCCATCTTGGATCCAAGAGCGCGGGCGGCCATCACCCCAGTGGTGTAGGAGAATACCGTTGCGATCAGAATGAGACCTAGAAGCGCCACCCACCAAGGAACCTGCACCCCTGCAAAGGAACCACTGCCAAACTCAGCATGCATGGGAAGAATTCCAAACAGCCCCACGAACCCCAAAGAGACCGCGCCAACCAGCATGCCACCTGCCGAAAGGATAATGGGCGGCAGCGCACCATCCACACGCGCACTGACGAAGAAGTAGACGGTCAGGCCGACCGCGGCACCAAGCCCCCACAAGATGCCAATCGGGTCCAATGACGAGGTTCCGCTCAAATCCAAGACCGCGACCAGCCCGGCCAAAGCCAGCAGCGTTCCACCGATAGTCGCCACCGATAGGCGCTTTTTGTGGCGCATCCAAAGCACCAACACGATCAGTACCGGTGCCAGATATTCCAGCAGTAATGCGACTCCTACATCCAGGCGTTCAACAGCCAGAAAATAGCACAGCTGGCAGGCACCCACGCCGAAGAATCCAAAGAGCAATATTGACGCCCAGTTGGTGCGCAGCAATACCCAGCGCCCACGCATGGCTAGCAATGCCGGGACTGCAAGGACTAGCGCGGCTCCGGCCATCCGGACCGCTACGGCCGCTGCAGGAGTCCATCCGGCTTCGAAGAGTCCTTTAGCGAAAGAGCCCGAGAGGCCGAAAGCTGCCGAAGACGCCAGGGCTATCCAGACACCGGCCAGTTGCCCGTGGGGCACCGATGCACTCAGGCGTTCTGCTTTCGCCGCCGCTGGCTCTGGGTGATTCGACATGGGTGGTTGAACCTTCGCTACGAATACTCCATACGCGACATGCAGCAATGAAATATGCAGGTGGTTCAGGAGCAAAGAATTGTATGATCATGACAATACGGATACGTTTGAACTCGCGTCAATCCACGACCTTCACGGGAACTATTTATGACTTTTGCGCCAGATATTGAAGCCTCACTGCGCACTATTGTGAACTTGCTGAACACCGAAGTTTCGTTTGCAGACATGCTCTCCACGGTGCCTGATTTAGATCATTTTCTGCAGACCGAAAAATTTCACGGTCCGCACGCACAAGACCAGTCCGAGTTGCGTTCCATCCGCCAGCTGCGCTCGCAGCTCAAGGGCATCTGGACCACGGATGAAGATGATGCCGTTTATAAGGTCAACCAGATTCTGCGCAACGTCAACGCACAGCCGCAACTGATCAAAAACGAAAAATGGGGATACCACCTTCACGCCACCACAAACCGGGCCCCGCTCTATGACCGCATGGCAGTGGACGCGGCAATGGCGCTAGCGGAAGTCATTCGTTCCGGAGGACGCGAACGGTTGCGGATCTGTGCGTCCACCGATTGCGGAGCAGCCCTGCTCGACCTGTCGCGGAACCGTTCAAAGCTCTACTGCGATACCGGAAACTGCGCTAACCGGGAACACGTTCGAGCCTACCGTGCACGAAAAGCTGCTCCGAGATACTAGCTAGTCGCATTTTGGCTCTTTTCGCCCCTATGATGAGGTGACAACAGCAGTACTAAATGTTGAAGTCGAAAGGCCAGATCATGACCGGTGAAGCACACGCATCCGAAGAATATGAAGCACGCCTCGAAGCCAGCGAAGATTCACCGCTAAAGGCCGCCGGCCGGTGGACCGCAGCAATCTTCTCCGCCACCCTGGGCGACGCCGAATTTGAAGCCCGCGGCGCCGAAGTAGTGGTGCATTCACGCACCGATGACTCGGTGCTGCTCCGCATGGAAACCTCAAATCTTGAAGAAGCCGAAAGGCTCATCGTGCAGATCCGCAAGGATCTGGACGAATTGAGCACCGTCGACTTCGTCGATGAATGGGGCCAGGGGAACACCCAGAGTGGGCGTCACTCCAAAGAAAGCTGAAAGAAGCTTCTAGCGCGCTACCAGCACACCATCCGCGTCGGCGTACACCATGGCTCCGGGGCGGATGGTCACGGCATCAATTTCGATGTCAAGATCACTGAAGCCCCCACCGCGCTTCACGGTTTTACGTGGGTTGCTGCCCAAGGCTTTGACGCCCAGATCCATGGTGGCCATTTCAACGCGGTCGCGTACCGCACCATTGATGATCACTCCGGCCCACCCGTTATCCACTGCGGCTTGGGCAATCATGTCTCCCATCAGTGCAAAACGCAGTGACCCGCCACCGTCAACCACTAAGACCTGTCCCTCGCCGGGGGTGTTCAACGTGGATTTGATCAACACGTTATCTTCAAAGCATTTGATGGTTTTGGCCGGGCCAGAAAAACTTTCCCGGGCGCCAAAATTCTGGAACTGCAGTGAAATCGACTGCAGTTTGTCCTCGAATTCATCGTATAAATCCGCGGTGCTGATCGGTTCTTGCTGCATGGTTGCTCCTAGACGGTGAGGGGTCAGAACTTGTTCAACTCACAGCCTAACTTGCAGCCGAATTATTTGGTCTTTAGTGTCTCGCGGTATGTTTCCTTGGCCAGCGCGCCTAGCCGTGAATGTTTGCGGCCGTAGCCCAAATACACGACGAACCCAACAGCCATCCAGATGCCGAAGACCATCCAGGTATTCGAGCCGAGATTGAACATCAGGAACAAGCAGGCGGCGATGCCAAGCAGCGGGGTGAGCGGGTAGAAGGGCACCTTGAAGGTACGTGGCGCATCAGGCTGGGTACGGCGCAGGAAGATCACTGCGGCTCCTACCAGGGCGAAGGCGAACAAGGTGCCGATGCTCGTTGCTTCGGCCAGTTCGCCCAGCGGAATCAGCGAGGCGGTAATCGCGACCGCAGTACCGACGATGAGGGTGCCGGCTACCGGGGTGTGAGTCTTCGGGGACACCTTGGCGAACGTTTTGGGCACCAACCCGTCACGGCCCATGGTCATCAGGATCCGTGTCTGACCGTACAACGTGGTCAGTACGACCGAGACTATGGCGATCACCGAGGCGAGGGCAAAGATCAGCACCAGCCACCGCTGCCCGGTCACCTCGGAAACGATCATCACCAGCGCGGCTTGCGCACTTTCAAACCACTGCCAGTTGCGTGCGCCTATCGCGGCCACCGCGACCAGTACATACACGGTGGTCACCAAAACCATGGAGATGATGATGGAGCGAGGCATATCGCGTTGTGGATTCTTTGCTTCTTCACCGGCCGTAGAAGCTGCGTCAAAGCCGATGAAGGAGAAGAACACCATCGAGGCTGCCGCGCTGACACCGGCTGCCCCCATGGGCAGCAATGGGGCAAAGTTGCCGGCATCAAAGGCGGTAAAAGCAACGATGGAGAAGAACACGAGAATCGCGATTTTCACCATGACCATCACGGTGTTGGCTATTGCCGATTCGCGCGCGCCACGGGCCAACAGCAAGGTAGCTGCCACGACTGTCAGCAGCGCAGGCAAGTTGACCACGCCGCCATCTACCGGGCCACTGGCCAAGGAGGCGGGCAGGCCCATTCCAAAGATTTCCAAGGTCTGATTCACATATTCGCCGGCACCTACGGCCACCGCGGCGGCGGAGACCGCGTATTCAAGGATGAGGCACCAACCGCAGATCCATGCCACGCCTTCACCCATGGTGGCGTAGGAATAGGAATAACTAGATCCGGATACCGGGACCATGCCAGCCATCTCGGCGTAGGAGACCGCGGAGAGCAAAGCCGTGGCACCGGCCAGTACGAAGGCAATCCAGATGGCGGGCCCGGCTACCGGGACGGCGTCTCCCAAGATCACCAGGATGCCGGTGCCCAGGGTGGCGCCAACGGAGATCATGGTCAGCTGGAGCACACCGAAACTGCGTTTGAGCTGACCGAAACCAGCATTATCTGCCGATTCAACGGTCATCGACTGGATTGATTTGCGTCGAATCAGCTGCTCGCCCAAGGAGGTACGGGTGCTATTGGGCGTTCGGTTCGCGTTGTTCACGTGTCAATCCTTGAATATTGCGTATGCTCCGGCGCGGTGTGCTGACCGCCGGCTAACGACAACGCGCTGGGTCCACCGTGATGGCGGACCCAGCGCGTGAGCGAAACTAATCTAGTCTTTGAACTTCTTATTTGGATTTGCCGAGGAGCGGTTTACACCGGTTCCTTTTCCAAGCTCGGAATCGTTTTCCTTGCCGGCCATGGTGAGCACCGAAATGATCAGCAAGCTAACGACAAAGGCTACGCCGAAGCAGACCAGTCCGATATCCAGGCGGATCGGGTTTTGCGAGCCTCCGGTAGAGGAGATCGTACCGACCACCCCAGCGACAAGACCCAGCAACAGCGAGAAGCTCAGTGGGCCCTTAATCGACTGGCTCCACGGTTGCTTCTTCTGCGAGTTGTTTCCCACCAGGAACTCCATTTCTACTTGTCCTGTTGACCTGTTAAGTTTTAGTTGTTTTCGATTTCAGCCGGAGCCGCCGCTTTAGCGTCGTGGCGATGGCCGAAGGCGGCGATGAGTTCAAAGACCGCAAAGATGATGGTGCCTCCACCAATCAGACCGAACATTCCGTGGGCATCAAGGCCGGTGCCGAAGAGCAACGCGATGGCTAGTACCACGGACACCGCGGCGGTGATCAGCTGGTTACGGAATGGCGGGAACTGTGCGCGCAGCTTAGCGAAAACATAGAACTCCACTACGCCGGTGACGAAGAATGCGAAGGCTGCCAGGTAGCCAACCCACATGGGAGTGGTGGCGAACAAAGCCGCAATACCTGCCAGCAGCATCAGCCCCGCACCCAGCGCGTAGGCAGCTCGGGATTTCTCCGGGGCGCTTGGCACCGTGACGTACTGCCACATAAATGCGCCGGTCACCACCAGCAACGCACCTGTCGCGTAGGACAGTACGCTTTGATCCGCCTGGATCCAGAAAATCGAGATGAGCGAGTAGACCAAGGCGCCGAGTCCGCGAAGAAATACGGGACGGAAGACGTCTTGAGCTTGGGCTGGGGTGGTTTTTGGTGCTGGCACACCCCCATTCTACCGGCGATAGAACAAAGAGTCAGCCGAGTCGAAGCTATGTCACATTTACCGGCGCACCCGCAGGTTATTTACGCCGGCGAATCAATGACTCGTTGAGCTCCCCAATCGATGCGGCACCCATCAGCTGCATCGCCACTTCGACTTCCTTGGCCAGCAGTTCGATAGCCCGGCTGACGCCTGCCTGGCCTCCGGACATTAACCCGTAGAGGTAGGCGCGGCCAATGAGCACAAAGTCCGCCCCGGCACAGAGCGCTGCGACGATGTCCGAACCGGACATGATGCCCGAGTCCATGATTATTTCCATGTCCTCGCCGACCTCGGCACGGACCTCGCTCAGTGCTTCGAAGGCAATCGGTGCACGGTCCAGCTGGCGTCCTCCGTGGTTGGAAACCACTAGTCCGTCTGCCCCGGCGGCTTTAGCTTTCGCGGCGTCTTCTGCGGTGAGGATGCCCTTGACGAAAAGTTTGCCTTTCCATAGTTCACGGATCCATTTCAGATCCTCAAAGTCCAAAGACGGATCAAACATGGAGTTGATGATGGTGGGAAGATCTGCAGAGGTATCGGATAGCGAGGCGAATTTCAGCGAATCCGTGGTCAAGAAGTTGAACCACCATTCGGGACGGTAGGAGGCGTCAAGGACCGTCTTCAGCGTCAGCTCCGGTGGAATTTTCATCCCGTTGCGGGTATCGCGGTGGCGTTGTCCGGCGACCGGGGTATCCACGGTCACCAGCAAGGTGTCGAAGCCGGCGGCGGCCNNCCGGCGGCAGCCGCACGGTTCACTAACCCTGCAGATTTCTCGCGGTCCTTCCACAAATAGAGCTGGAACCATTTACGCGCGTCCGGGGCCGCCTGCGCAACCTCTTCAATAGAACGAGTGCCCATGGTGGAAAGGCTAAAAGGAATTCCTGCCTGTTCGGCGGCCCTTGACCCGCCGATTTCACCTTCGGAGTGCATGAACCGGGTAAACCCGGTCGGTGCGATACCAAAGGGTAAGGCCGATGGCGCTCCAGCGATCTGCGTGGACAGATCCGCTTGCGCGGTGCCATGCAGAATCCGGGGCAGCAGCTCCACGTTATCGAAGACCTGGCGAGCACGGGTTGCGCTGATTTCGCGCCCTGCCGCGCCATCCACATAATCGAAGGCGGCGGTTGGGGTGCGGCGCTTGGCAATGGAGCGCAGGTCCCAGATATCTGCTGCTTTGCCCAGCCGTGCAGCGCGGCGGTCTGCGGCTGGCAGTTTGAACTTCATCAGGTTGACCAGTTCGCTGATATCGGGAAATTGGCGTTTGAGGTTGCTCAAGATACATCCTTTGAATCTCGCAGTGCGGGGCGGAAGTTTTTAGTAGCGGACGCTGTTTTTTGCCCGGGTGCCAAGGAAGATGGCGACCGCTGAGCTCAGGCAGCACAGGGCCAGGAAACTGGCAGGGAGGCTGACCGAACCGTTGCCCAGTTCCAGAAGTGTTGCGGCAATCAGCGGAGAGAGTCCAGCGACAATGGCGCCATTGAGTTCCCTGGCGATAGCGATCCCGCTAAAGCGCACGGTGACGGGGAAAAGTTCGGTCAAAAACGCACCTTGGGCTCCGGAGGTGCACGGAATGACCAGGCCATAGCCCAGCGCGATGGCCAAGAATCCGTAGATGAATTGATCCGTGGAGAGCATCAGGAAGATGGGGAATGCCAGCAGTAAACCGGCAATGTTTCCGGCTGCCAAGATGCGGGCAGAACCAAATTTGTCGGACAGCCAGCCGCCCGCTGGAGTGAGCAGCACCGAGACCAGCGAGCCTAGGGTCACCGCCAGCAACGCCTCGCTACGGGCCATGCCGGAGCCCACCATAAGGCTGAGGGAGAAGACGGCAAGAATGTAGTTGGTGGCGTTGTGCCCGGTGATCGCGAAGAAGCCGAGTACTACCCGGCGCCAGTGGGATTCGAAGACTTCGCGCAGTGGAAGCTTCTGTGCGCCTGCGCGTTGCCGCGCCTGGTTCATGGCTTGCGCGTACTCGGGGGTCTCTTCGAGCTTGTTGCGGATGTACAGGGCTACCAGGAAAAGCAGTGCGGAGATCAGGAACGGAATTCGCCAGGCCCACCCGAGCAGGGCTTCATCACCGAGTAGGGATACGCCGAAGAAGCAGATCGTTGCCAAGGCAATGCCAAGCGGCGGAGTGGAAAGAATCAGTGAGGTGTACAGGCCACGCTTTTTCGGTTCAACGTATTCGGCCACCAGCGTCATCGCTCCGGTGAGTTCTGCCCCGGCACCAAATCCTTGGACAAGCCGCAAGAACACCAGAAGACCAATGGACCAGGCTCCCCACGTTTGCGCGGTGGGCAGCAAGCCGATGCCCACGGTGGCGATACCCATCAGAATCACCGAGAGCAGCATGGCCGGGCGGCGGCCAAACCTATCTCCCAGATGTCCAATGACAGCGCCACCTACCGGACGGGCAACAAAGCCGACCGCGAAGGTCGCGAAGGCGGCAATGGATGCCGCGGAGCTGCCGGCCGAGGAGAAGAACAGCGGGCCAATCACCACACTTGCCGCGGCTCCGTAGAGGGCGTAGTCGTACCATTCGATGGCGGTTCCCACCAGGGATGCGGAGATGGCGCGGCGGCGTTGCAGACGCAGCGGGTCGCGGTCCGTCGTATTGAGTTGGTTCATTGGCGTGAGCTCCTGCGCTCTGCAGCGAAATGTCGGATCTGGTCATTGCCAAGCAACGTAAGATACCTGAAATATATTTCACACAAGACTAGAGTGTTCTTTGATTCCAAGTGAATTCCTACGCCAAAAGTTACGCGCAGGTTTTGGAATGGACGCGAAGAAAAGAGGAGATATGGCTAGCTCACTTTCTGAGCGCCTCACGAGGCAATTGCGCGAACGGATCACCACCGGACTGCTGGCTCCGGGGACCTTAGTGATTGAACCGGCGCTCGCCGAGGAATTCCAGGTGTCAAAGACTCCTGTGCGCGAATCGCTGCGCCAGCTGACCAGCGAAGGGCTGCTGCAGCTGCTGCCCAAGAAGGGCTATTTGGTGCGGGCCATCAGCGTGGAGGACATCCATGAGGTGCTGGAGTTGCGCATTTTGCTGGAGCCACGCGCCGCACATCATGTCGCTCGATTCCATTCGGCGCAAACCCTGGCGGTTTTACGCGGGCATCTGGCCGAACAAGAACAACTTGCCGAAGCCGACCCCATTGCCTCAATGCTCGCAGCGCGTCGTTTCCACGAAGATCTCTGCGCGGCCAACCGCAATACGCGGATCACCAGCACGCTCACCAGATGTTTCGCCGAGACCGCGAGAGGACATTTTGTGCTGCCTTCAATGCAGACATACATGTCTCAATCCACGGAACTCGCAGAGCATCAGGCCATCTTGGCGGCCATAACCGCAGCAGATGCCCCAGGCGCAGAACAAGCCATGCGCACCCATTTGCAGTCCATTCACCGGGCGATGCTCGGCGGTCAGGAAGATCGAGATGAGCTGTGGGGCTAGCCTCCGCGGCTCATCTCATTGGCCCAGGCGCATCCACGCATTCCCGCGTGCTCGAACTCCGAGGGTGAGCGTCCTAGCCAGCATGTAGCCGATGGCGAAAGCCACCCAGATCCATAGAATTGCAGCCTGCGGATCTGCGGAGTAGTGCTGAACAGCCCACAGCATTGGCAGATATAAAACCAGGTTTACCATGCCCGCAATGCCTAGGTATTTTGCGTCCCCTGCGCCAATGAGCACCCCATCAAGGACAAACACCAAACCGCATAGCGGCTGCGACAGCGCCAAGATCCACAAGCCAATGGTGGTCAACTGGTGGATCTCGGCATTTGGAGTAAACATAATCGGGAACACCCACGAGGTCGCGAAAAGCAGCACCCCGGTGAAGACGCCAAAGTAGATTCCCCATCGACTCATCAGGCCGGTGAGCTGGCGGACCTTTGAAGCATCCCCCGACCCAAGTTTTNNGTTCTTTGCCTATCAGAGCCTGAGCTGCGATAGCCAACGCGTCCAGGGCGAAGGCAAGGAAGGAGAAGATGGTGAAGACCAGCTGGTGCGCCGCCAAGGTCATCTCTCCGGCATTGGTCGCTACCACCACCGTGAGCAGCAGGGCAGCGCGCATGGTCAGGTTGCGAAGCATCAGCCACGACCCAACTTGGCCGGTGGAAATGAATCCAACCCAGCTCGGGCGTAGCTGGATCCTGGCTTCACGGATACGTGGAATCAGCATCCACAGGTACACCAACGCCATCATCCACTGCGCAATCGAGGTCCCCAGGGCCGCGCCGGCCACCGACATGTGCAGACCGTAAACCAGCGAGAAGTTCAGCACGATGTTCAGGCCGAACCCGGCGGTGGCAACCACCAAGGGAGTCTTGGTGTCCCGCATGCCACGCAATACGCCCGTGGCAGCGAGGACCAGCAGCATCGCGGTGAGCCCCGGCATCGAATACAAAATATAGTCAACGGCGAATTCGAGGGTTTGACCCTCACCACCCAAAAGGCGCACTAATGGCCTGGCGAAAATGAATCCGGCCAGTGACAGAATCACGCCCAAGGCCACCGCAAACCACATGCCGTCGCGGCCCGCAGCCATCGCCTTCGCCTGCTGCCCGGCACCGATGGCACGGGCCACCGCAGGGGTCGTCGCGTAAGCCAAAAAGATCATCAGACCCACGGCAGTATGAAGCACCGTGGTTCCCAATGCGGCACCGGCAAGTTCGGCAACACCCAGGTGTCCGACAATCGCGGAATCGGCCATCAGGAATAGCGGTTCGGCAATTAACGCGCCCAAGGCGGGAATAGCCAGCACCAGAATCTGCTTGGCCAACCCTGGGGAAGACGTTTGGGATTTATCTGAATTCACGACTCCTACTCTACGAACAGTTCCCTGCTAACGGCGATTTCTGCCCTGGGTTAAAACTTCACCGTTTGTTAACCAACCGCTAAGCATGGGCTGCGAATCTTTATATGCCTGAGCTGAAATACTTCGACTATGACATCTTCGCGCGCCTCGACGCTTCATGAACGCCCTCCGGGTTCTTCGGTACCCGAAGTGTTCATGGCCTTTCTCAAAATGGGGTTCACCGCTTTTGGCGGTCCCACCGCGCAT
>DNHA01000147.1 GCA_003486025.1 Micrococcaceae bacterium
AGGTCGCCGAGGTCGCTGCGGAAGCCATGGTTACCGAGTCCACTGACGAAATCATCTTCGCCATGGTCCAGCGCGGCCACGGCATCGAGGGCTTGTTCCCTATGAACGCCGAGTGGAAAACCAAGTACAACGCCTGGAAGGACGCCGGATCCCCGGATCTGGCCACCTGGGAGCTGTAATGACCACCTCCAAGTCCGAGGTCGCCTACGCGCTGGTCTCCGAACGCATCGTCAACGGGGCGTACTCCCCCGGATACCGACTCGTTCTGGGAACCATCGCCGAGGAACTGGGCTGCTCCGTAGTCCCGGTCCGCGAGGCGATCCGGCGCTTGGAAGCCGAAGGTCTGGTGCACTTCACCCGCAACGTAGGTGCCACCGTGGCGCAGGTGGATTCAACTCTCTACCTGCACACCATGCAGACCCTCGCGGTGATCGAACCCGCAGCCACCGCGCTGGCCGCGTCCGCCATGGACGAGGCTTGGCTGGCCAAAGCGCAGGATCTCAATGATCAGATGCGCCGGTGCCTGGAAGCGTTTGATCCGGTGGCCTTCACCGAGTTGAACAACGAGTTCCACCAGCAGCTCTACAGCCAGTGCCCTAACCCGCACATCTTGGATCTGGTCCAGCGCGGTTGGCGCCGGCTCGCAGCAATGCGAGCCAGCTCATTTACCCACATCCCGCACCGTGCCAGGCAGTCGGTGGAAGAACACCAGCATCTGCTGGAGCTCATCGGGGCGCATGCTTCTCCGAAAGAAATCGAAGAAGCCGCTCGCATCCACCGCACCAACACGCTGAACGCTTACCTGGCTCAGGCCAATATGGCTCCCAGCGCTATCTAGAACCCATAATTTTTCATTATTTCAAGTCTTTCATTGATGAAAGCAACGCGAAAGGAAAACATCCATGAGCAACGTTCCAGAAAATCTCCCAACTCACCTGCAGCACTACATCGATGGAAAGTTCGTCGATTCCATCTCGGGCAAAACCTTCGATGTGCAGGAGCCGGTCAAGAACGAAAACTACGCCACCGTAGCTTCGGCTCAGCCAGAAGACGTTGACCTGGCAGTAGCCGCCGCCAACAAGGCCTTCAAGGAAGGTCCATGGTCCAAGATGCTGCCGCGTGAGCGTTCCCGCGTGCTGCACAAAATTGCTGACATCGTCGAGTCCCGCGACGAAGAGCTGGCACTGCTGGAGTCCTTCGACTCCGGTCTGCCAATCACCCAGGCCAAGGGCCAGGCCCGCCGCGCGGCTGAGAACTTCCGTTTCTTCGCTGATCTGATCGTCGCCCAGGTGGATAACACCTTCCGCGTTCCAGGACGCCAGATGAACTACGTGAACCGCAAGCCAATTGGCACCGCGGCACTGATCACCCCATGGAACGTTCCGTTCATGCAGGAATCCTGGAAGCTGGCTCCGGCCATCGCTACCGGCAACTCGGTAGTGCTCAAGCCTGCCAGCTACACCCCGCTCTCGGCAGTGCTCTGGCCAGAGATCTTCCGCGAAGCTGGCCTGCCAGAAGGCGTCTTCAACCTGATCTTCGGTTCCGGTGGTGTAGCCGGCGATTACCTTGTCAAGCACCCGGATGTGCCACTGGTGTCCTTCACCGGTGACAGCTCCACCGGCGCTACCATCTCCACCGCAGCAGCCCCGCAGTTCAAGGGTCTGTCCCTGGAACTGGGCGGCAAGTCCCCGAAGATCTTCTTCGAGGACATCGCTGCCAAGGATGACGCCTTCTACGACAAGGCGCAGGAAGGATTCACGCTGTTCGCGCTGAACCAGGGCGAAGTCTGCACCTGCCCATCGCGTGCGCTGATCCAGGAAAGCATCTATGACCGCTTCATGGGCGATGTGGTGGCCCGCACCAAGGCCATCAAGCAGGGACACCCGCTGGATACCGACACCATGATGGGTGCCCAGGCATCCAACGACCAGCTGGAGAAGATCCTCTCCTACATGGACATCGGCAAGTCCGAGGGCGCCAAGGTACTGCTCGGCGGGGGACGTGCGGATCTGGGCGGAGAGCTCTCCGGCGGCTACTACGTGCAGCCGACCATCTTCGAGGGCCACAACAAGATGCGCATCTTCCAGGAGGAGATCTTCGGGCCGGTGGTAGCGGTGACCAAGTTCAAGGACTACGACGACGCGATCTCCATCGCCAACGACACCCTGTACGGGTTGGGTTCGGGGGTGTGGAGCCGCAATGGCAACGTGGCCTACCGTGCCGGCCGCGCCATCCAGGCCGGACGCGTGTGGGTCAACCAGTACCACGCCTACCCGGCGCACTCGGCCTTCGGCGGATACAAGTCCTCGGGTATCGGCCGCGAGAACCACCTGATGATGCTGGACCACTACCAGCAGACCAAGAACCTGCTGGTTTCCTACTCGGAAGACAAGCTGGGCTTCTTCTAGGAGCAGTAGCTGCCACGAGCAGCATGAGATGACAACAGACCTCGAAGGTGCGGGGCCAGCCGGGACAGCGTCCGGGGATCGATTGGCCTCATCCCCCGCACGCCAGCCGGCACCCCGCACCTTCGAATGCCATGCAAAGGACAAAGTACATGAGCAAGATGAAAGCTGCAATAGTCGAAGGCTTCGGCGAAGAGTTCCAGGTGAAGGACGCCGAGATCCCCGAGCCCGGCCCCGGCCAGGTGCTGGTGAAGCTGATCGCCTCGGGCGTCTGCCACACCGACCTGCACGCCGCCGAGGGCGATTGGCCGGTCAAGCCGAAGCTTCCGCTGATTCCCGGGCATGAAGGCGTGGGCATCGTGGAAAAGCTCGGCGAAGGAGTCACCGAGGTCGCGCTCGGGGACATGATCGGCAACGCGTGGCTGGCCAGCGCCTGCGGGCACTGCCAGTACTGCCGCACCGGCTGGGAGACGCTGTGCGAAGCCCAGTCCAATGGCGGATACTCCGTGGACGGTTCCTTCGGCCAGTACATGCTGGTGGATTCCCGCTATGCCGCGCACATCCCGGAGGGCTCGGATCCCCATGAAATCGCGCCGGTGCTGTGCGCGGGAGTGACTGTCTACAAGGGTCTGAAGATGACTGAGGTCAAGCCCGGCCAGTGGGTGGCTATTTCGGGTATCGGCGGACTGGGCCATATCGCGGTGCAGTACGCGGTGGCCATGGGCATGCGGGTGATCGCCATTGACGTGGCCGATGACAAGCTGGCGCTGGCCTCGAAGCATGGAGCGGAAATCACCGTCAATGCCTTCGCCCAGGACCCGGCCGAGATCATCCAGCAGAAGGTTGGCGGAACGCACGGCGTGCTGGTTACGGCGGTGCATCCAAAGGCGTTCGGGCAAGCGATCGGCATGACCCGGCGCGGCGGAACGATCGTGTTCAACGGGCTGCCCGCCGGTGATTTCCCCGCACCCATTTTCGACATCGTGCTCAAGGGCCTGACCATCCGCGGATCGATCGTGGGAACACGGCAGGACATGATCGAGGCGCTGGAATTCTATGCGGCAGGGAAGATCAAGCCGACCTTCCATACCCGCCCGCTGGAAGACATCAACGCCGTATTCGACGAAATGCGCCATGGCAAGATCGATGGGCGCGTTGTCATCGACTACGCCGGCAGGGCGTAGCCGGATCCGCAACGGTTGATGGCACGGTACCGGATGCGGCTTTTCGAAGCGGCATCCGGTACCGGTGTCCTGGCCGCCCTGGCCGAGCGATGGACGGTGCGGCCCAAAAAGAGGACACTGGCCACAACGAGATAAATCCGGACGTGGACAACGAGGCAGGAGCAGGACATGAGCACCGTAACCGAAACGCGCGCCGCAATCGAGGGCGAAGAGTTCTCGCGGGTGGCCTTCACCTCCGAAGCCCTGGACCTGCTGCGCAAGCTGTGGGGGATCCACGGCCCGCTGATGTTCCACCAGTCCGGAGGGTGCTGCGACGGGTCCTCGCCGATGTGCTACCCGGCCGGCGAGTTCCGCACCGGGGGATCGGACATCCGGCTCGGCGTGCTTTCCCTGGACGGCGCTGATGGCACCGCTCTGGGCGACATCGATTTCTGGATGTCCAAGGAGCAATTCGAATACTGGAAGCACACCAAGCTCACCGTGGACGTGGTCAACGGGCGGGGATCCGGTTTCTCCGTCGAAGCCCCGGAGGGCAAGCGCTTCTTGATCCGCAGCGAGATCATCGAGTTCCCGGCTGGCCCGAACCCCGACTAGGCTTGGCCCATGCGACTGTGGTCCCTGCACCCCTCATTGCTCGACGCCAAAGGGCTCGTTGCCTGCTGGCGTGAAACACTGCTGGCCCAGAAGGTGCTCGCAGGCCAGACCAAGGGCTATACCGGGCACCCGCAGCTTCTCCGGTTCAAGGCGCAGCCCGCCCCGCTGGTGCATATGGGCGGCTACCTGCAGGGCTTGTGGGACGAAGCGGCTGTCCGGGGCTATCGCTTCGACGCCGCGAAGATCCTGCATCCGGCAGCCGCCGCGCAGCTGGAAAAGATCCCGGTCACCCAGGGGCAGGTGCACTTCGAGCGCGAGCACCTGCTGCGCAAGCTCTCCGTCCGGGATCCCGCGCGCATCGCCCGCTTGGAACCGGCAGGGCAGGTGGCCCTGCATCCGCTGTTCGTGCAGGTCCCGGGGCCAGTGGAGGCCTGGGAGAAGGATGCGCTCGCCAGCGGATGAGCTGCTGGCCCGGCAAAATCCTAGAGCAGCTCCGCGCGCAACTGTGCGGGGGACTTGGGCGAGAGCAGCCCCGGGGCCACATCGTAAACGGTCTGCGCACCGGTGATGCCGCGCTGGTTCATCCGGAAGGCGGCCCGGGCGTAAGCCACCAGCACGCTGGAAGTGAATTCCGGGTTGGAGCCAAGGGCCAGCGAATACTCGATGACCTGTTTCTGGCTCTCGCTGGTGTTGCCCGAACGGATCACGAAACCGCCATGCGGCATGTCCGAGTGCTCGGCGGCGAGGGTCTGCGCGTCGATGAAGTTCACGGTGGTGTCGTACTGGTCGAAGTAGTGTTCCATATTCACAATCAATTCGCGCACGGTGTTTTCATCCGCACCGTCTTCGAGAACAACGTAGCATTCGCGCTGGTGCTTCTCACGAGTGCTCAGTGTGGGGCGTAGTCCCGCACGTACCTGCTCAATCGCTTCCGGGCTAGGGATGGTGTACTGCACGCCGCCGGCAACACCGGGCACGCGGCGTACCGCATCGGAGTGGCCTTGGCTCAGCCCGCGGCCCCAGAAGGTGTATGTTTCCCCGTCGGGAAGCAGCGCTTCACCGTAGACGCGGTTAATTGAGAACATGCCCGGGTCCCAACCTGCGGAGATTAGCGCGGTCTTGCCGGCCGCTTTCGCCGGTGCGTTGACCGTCTCATAATATTCCGGGATGCGCGCGTGGGTATCGAAGCTATCCACGGTGTTGAATAGGGCAGCCATGCGGGGGCCTTGTTCGGGTAGGTCTGATTTTGAGCCACCGCAGAGGATCAGCACGTCGATATCGTCAACGTGGTCCCCCAGGACATCCACCGAGTAGCGTGGTGCAGGCTGAGCCAGCTGAAGGGTATCCGGATCGCGGCGGCTGTAGACGCCCACCAGTTCCATATCCGAATTTTTGGCAATTGCGGCTTGCACGCCGCGGCCTAGGTTTCCATATCCGGCAATACCGATGCGGATTTTTGAAGTCATTTGATTCACGATCCTTTTGATCTGGCATAAGAGCCTCGGTCGATAGTCGGCAGCGGGCAATTAGCCGTGCCGGAGAAGAAGGGGCGAAAGGCGCCGGTCACTTCGCGCCAACTATGGAGTATTCCAAAGAATCACACCGAAGCGTGAATACCTTGCGTCTATATTAATTGCCACACTGGTGAACCGAAACCCTTGGACACCGGGAAATCCATCAGAGCCCTGCCCTGGGTGTTCACTGTGGCTGGCGCGCCAGAACTGCTAATTGCAGATGGGGCGAGGAAATCGTGGAAATCCAATAGCCGGACACAGATCCTGCAAATGTTGAAGCTATGAGTACTGCACGAGCGGCATCCACCGACTGCGACCATCCGACCGTCTTGCGCCGCGCTTATCTCGTCTGCCAGCTCCGCGGCCACTTCCCGGTCATGGGCGATCATGCCGGTGGTGCCTCCGCAAGCAGTTGCTGGCTGTGAGGATCAAATGCTGAGCTCGGCTCATCCTGGAGAATTATTCTCGTCTTGCCGGGAAGCGCTAGGCCAAGCAACACGCGCTGGGCCTAATCGCCGGGAGTTCCTGCGCTCGCCGGCCGGCACGGTCCGGTCACTATTTGCCGTTCTGCTGGATCAGGTCTAAATGAGCTTCGAGCTTCTTGCTTGCGCGTCCGAGATGGTCAGCTAAGGTACTGGCGGCGCCTTGCGCGTCGCGGGAATTGATCTGGTCCAGCAGCCTTTGATGCTCTGCGGCAATGTTTTCGGTACTGAGCAGGGTGGCATCCTGGACATGCGTCATACATAGGCGGATCTCGTCACTGAGCTGTGCATAGATTGCGCTAGTTCGCGCCGAATCGAGGGCGTTGACCAGTGCCGCGTGGAACTTCAGGTCCGGCTCGATGATCTGCGCGGGCGAAGCGTCGGCCAGAGCAGTGATCTGCGCGTTGGCTTCATGCGCGGCCTGCGGGACATGGCCGGTGCTTGCCAGTAGGCGCACGGCCTCGGCTTCGATAATTGCGCGCGTTTGGTAGATATCCTGAGCATCGGCCGAATCGAGGACGGTGACGCGCGCGCTCTGATGCGCGTTTCGGGTCAGCAGTCCACTGGCTACCAGATTTTCCAATGCTGCCTTCGCCGTGGGACGCGCGACTCCATAGTGTGCGGCCACGTCTACCTCACCTAGCGGGGTGCCGGGAGGGAGTTCACCGTCGAAAATTCTGCTTCGCAAATCATTGATCATCGCCTGGACTACCGAGACGACACCTAGTCTTGCGGACATGAATTCCCCTTCAAGATACTTGCTAACCCATTGATTATCCCATAAAGAGCACTAATATAGCATGTGTACTTGTTAGACAATATTGACCTTAGGTAGGCTGGGCCTACCAACGCACAGGAGCGCATCATGGCATTGAGCACGCCGGCACTCGGAGAAACCAAGGTTTCCCGAAGCATTCTTGATCTGGTCGCCGAGCCCGACCGCGTCAAAACCACGTCCATCGACCGGGTGGCCTATGCCTCGGACGCCTCGCATTACCTCTACACCCCAGAAGCCGTGGTGATCGCCAAGGATGCGCAGGAAGTCTCGCAGTTGCTGTCAGCCAGCATGCGCGCCGGACAACCGGTTACCTTGCGTTCGGGTGGAACCTCCTTGGCCGGCCAAGCCAGCGGCGACGGGCTGATGCTCGATGTGCGGAGAAACTTCCGCGGCATTACCGTGCTGGAACAAGGAAAGCGTGTGCGTGTGCAGCCCGGTGCTACGGTGCGGCAGGTCAACGCGAGGCTCGCGGTCTACGGTTACAAGCTAGGTCCTGACCCTGCCAGTGAAGCGGCTTGCACCATTGGCGGAGTCATCGCAAATAACTCCTCGGGTATGGCATGCGGCACCGAATTCAACACTTACCGCACGCTGGAATCGATGACCTTTGTGCTCCCTAGCGGGACCATGATTGATACCGCGGCCCCGGATGCAGATGCCAAACTCGCCGCCGCTGAGCCGCAGCTGGTGCAGACACTGATTCGACTGCGTGATCGAGTACGCGGAAATAAGAACTCTGTAGCTCTTATTGAAAAACATTTCGCGTTGAAGAACACCATGGGATATGGCATTAATTCATTCCTCGATCACGATTCGCCGGCGGAGTTGCTAGCCCATCTGATCATTGGTTCCGAGGGCACCTTGGCCTTTGTCGCCGAAGCGATCTTCAGAACAGTTCCCATCCGTAAGCTCGCAATTGCAACCCTGGCGGTATTTGATTCCTTGGATCAGGCCACCCGGGCATTGCCTGACCTGCTGGACTCCGGTGCGGCAACGCTGGAACTCATGGATTCCACGTCACTTCGCGTAGGCCAAAATCTACCTGGAGTTCCTGAAGCAATCATGGGGTTCGAAGTCAAAGAACAAGCGGCACTG
>DNHA01000133.1:0-12886 GCA_003486025.1 Micrococcaceae bacterium
AGTTCCCAACTCGGCGACCAAGTGCGGGTCCTCACCCATGGTCTCCTCCACGCGGCCCCACCGGTAATCCCTGACCACGTCTAAGACCGGAGACAGACCTAGGTGAACACCCATTTTTTTCATATCTTGGCCAATAAGTTGCGCCATCGTATTCACTAGAACCGGGTCAAAGCTTGCACCCCAAGCGATCGAGGCTGGGTAACAGGTTGCCGCCATGGTGGTGAACCCGGTCAGGCATTCTTCGTGTGCTACAGCTGGAATGCCGAAGCGGTTGGCAGCGATCACGTCGGACTGCATTTGTGCCAGCTTGTCGCGTCCTTCTGCCGGGGTCACTGGAGATGATCCGAAGGCCCGAGTGATCTGTCCCAGACCATCCTGAATTTCTTCGGTGAAGCTCACCCCATCAACGAAGGTGTCTTCCATGGGCGCGACGTTTCCCTCGCCAGAGTCGTTGTCTTCTTGCGGGCGAATCCAATAGGAGCCGAGTTGGCTCACTTTTTCTTCGATGGTCATTTCTTCCATCAGCGCAGCGACGCGTTCTGCGATGGACAGTGCAGCGTTACGCCACGTGCTTTCTGCGATGTTCATTTTGGTCCTTAGTACTGGGAGCGAGCCCGAAAAGTGTTTCCGCGAGGCCTTAGCCTTTGACGGCTCCTTGCAGGCCGCTGACAATGCGGCGCTGCATGGCGAGGAAGAAAATCAGCGCGGGAATCATGGCCAGGGTGGTGAAGGCAAAGACGCCTGCGGTATCTGCAGAGTGCTCGGTTGAGAAGTCTGCGACGCCCAGCGGGAGGGTGCGCATTTCGCCCTGGAGCAGCAGCAGCGGCAGCAGATAGGCATTCCATGAGCCCACGAGGGCGAGTGCGCCTACGGTGACCATGCCCGGGCCAGAGAGCGGCAACAAGATGCGCCAGAAGAAGCCGATGCGACTGGTTCCATCAAGCTGGGCCGCTTCTTCAAGTTCTTGAGGCAACGCCATCAAGAAGGGGCGCAGGATGACTACCGTCATCGGCAGTGCGAAGGCTGCCTGCGGTAAGGCGACGCCCCACCAGGTATTGCCGAGGTTCAAATCGCGGGAGATCAGGATAAACAGCGGAACGATTGCCACCGTGGCGGGAAAGAGCAGGCCCAGCACGAAGACCATGAAGATCGGTTCGCGAAGCCTGAACCGGTACCGCGCCAATGGGTAGGCAGCCATGATTCCGAAAACCACAACAATGACCGTGGTGAGCACCGCGATCATCGTGGAGTTCAGGGCATATCGCCAGAAATCCGGGTTGTTCAGCACCCCGGTGTAATTGCTCAGTACCCAGGGTTCCGGCAGTGCCGCGGGCGCTTGGGCTAGCTGCGCATTGGTACGAAACCCACCAAGCACCCCGTAAAGCACCGGCCCCAGGGTAAGAGCTACCACTGCTAGGGAAAGTGCGTACACAAGTACGTTTCCACCATATTTACTCTGAGATTTTTTGGTCTTCATGCCGGGTTTTATTGTGCTTGCTGCAGTGCTCATCGACGCACCTTCTTTCGCTCGCGCGAAGTATCTGGCTGAGTATCTCGTTTGAGGATGAACTGCTGATAAGAGACGGCGAGAATCAGCGCAACGATAAACAAGATCACCGATGCAGCCGAAGCGACGCCGAAGTTCTGCCGCTTGGTTCCCTCAGATACGAGGAAAGTGGCCATCGTTGTCGTAGAGTTTGCGGGCCCGCCACCGGTAAGGATCCAGACCATGTCAAAGAGCTGCAAGGAGCCGACCATTGAGAGGAAGCCCCAGGTGCGCAGCGTTGGCCCCAGCAATGGGATGGTGATTTTGCGTTGAATTTGCCACCAGGAGGCTCCATCGATCTGTGCAGCTTCATATAGTTCATCTGGCACTCCTTGCAGTCCAGCAAGGAACAGAATCACCGCGAGTCCCAGGTACTTCCAGGTCAGCACGATCAGCACGGTCCACAGCGCCAAGTCTGGAGTACCTAGCCAACCTTGCGCGGGACCCTGAATGCCGAGCTCGGACAACACGGAATCGATCANNGGACAACACAGTATCGATCAACCCGTACTGCGGCTGCAAGAGCTGGAACCACACGACGCCGGCGATCACTTCGGACAAGACGTAGGGTACGAAGATGATGGTGCGCAGCAATCCTTGGATCTTCATCTTGCGGTTGAGCAGCAACGCGATCGCCAACCCCAGCGGCAGCTGGATGATGATCGATCCGGCAATGATGATCAGGTTATGAACCAAGGCGTCTGTGAAGACCTCGTTTTGCAGCACCCGGACATAGTTCTGCAGGCCAACGAAGTCGACAAGCGGTCCGAAGCCTTTCCAGTTATAGACCGAAAACCGCACGGCTTGAATGATCGGCACCAACATGAACATCGCGATGAGCAGCAACGCTGGAGTCACGAAGAACAGGATCTCCAGGTTTTTCCGCTTATCCGCCGGCGTGCGCAATTTTCGTTTTGGTGATCGGCTCCCAGGCTCGGCCGCGGTGTTCCGCGGCCGAGCGTCGGGAGCCGTGTTCTGCCTGGCCGGTACGGTGGCAGAAACGACTTTGACCCCTTCTGTCACCGGGAATCACTTCTCCATATTTGCGGCGTCTTGGCTTTTGGCGACGATGTCTGCCGGTGAGGACTGTCCGGCAAAGAGCAACGCGATTTCGTCATTCATCGCTCCGCCGATGGAGGCGCCGAAGGCGGTGTCGAAGTACAGCTGTACGTAGGGGGATTCGTCGCGGGTCTTGAGCAGCGAGGCGAGGGCCGGATCGGCCACGGAGCCATTGGCCGCCGGGTTAGTAGGCAGTCCCATATCCAGCTTCGCGAACCCTTGCTGCACGCTGTCCGAGAGCAGGTACTTGACGAAGTCGACTGCTTCGTCCGGAGCGCTTTGCGAAACTCCCCATGCGTCGCCGCCACCGAGCTGTGCGATCTGCGCCCCGGCACCCCCGTCAATCGTTGGGAATGGGAACCATCCGGTGTCTTCTCCCAGGCCGTTACCGTCCTCGGTGAGTCCCTGCATAATGCCAGGTTCCCAGTGTCCCGCCAATTCCATGGCTACGCGTTCGGTAGCGAGGAGGCCTGAGGCGGAGGTTGGTCCGGACTGCGCCGGGGTGGAAAGAAATCCGGGATTAAACGGCTCGGCATCAATGACTTTTTTGACATCTTCACCGGCCTTTACGAAGCACTGATCAGCAAATTCCAGGTTCTTGACCGACGCGTTGAGTACCTCTTGGGAGCATTCGCGAAGTACCGAGTAATACCAGTAGTGGGCAGCTGGCCACTTGTCGCCAGCACCGACCGATACCGGATCGATTCCCGCTGATTTCAGCTTTTTGACCGCATCGAGCCATTCATCCATAGTCTGGGGCGGGCTGGAAATTCCCGCTTCTTTGAACAGTGCCTTGTTGTACCAGAATCCGGCCAAGCCCACCGAGTACGGCAGTGCGTAGGTTTTCCCGTCGACCTGCCAGCCGGAAATATTTCCACCAATCATGGAAATCTCATCCGCTGCCAGATCACTGAGGTCACGAGTCAGACCCGCTTCGACATGTCCCGCAAGTTCGCCACCGCCGCGCTCCATGTAGACGTCCGGAGAATCACCACTTTGGAATGCTGCATCGAGCTTCGTCAGCATGTCTTCGTGTTGCATCGCGCTGACCTCAACGGTTACCCCTTCATGAGCGGCTTCGAAATCGTCGGCGACCTTCTCGTAGTAGGCCTTTCCTTCACCATTATTGGAGTTGTGCCACCAGGTGATGGTCTTGTCTTCCCCGGCAGCGGCGGCGCCGCTGGTTCCCCCTCCACCCGAACATCCGCTGGCCAACAGTGCGGTACTGGCGAGCAACGCAAGAATTCCTAATCCTCTTTTTCCAAGCTCCATCGTGGACTCCTCAAGTGTGTTGGGTGACCCGCTCCATGCGGGGTCGGACGCTCTGGCTCACCCAAGAATGTCACCGTGACGCAAGTCATGTCAATCGTTTTCGATAACGTTTTCGAAAACGATGTCGAAATATAAGTTTTTATAACCCCAGACCGAGTTTCCTAGTGTGAATCACGGCTAAACCTGAGGTAGCGTAGGCCGAGTGATAACCCCCTCCGCTGAAGCCTCCGGCGCCCATGAGCAAACGCCTGGCTCCGCCCTGCCTCAAAGCACAACGAACCGCGTGACCATCAATGATGTGGCGCATGCAGCCGGGGTGTCTGTCTCCACCGTGTCTAAAGTAGTCAACGCACGTTATGGCGTAGCACCGCGCACCATGGATCGCGTCCTGCAGGTCATCGCCGAGCTAGGCTACGAGACATCTCTTGTCGCCTCGTCCTTGCGAAGCAGTCGAACGAACATCATCGGGATCCTGGTCGCCGAATTTGAGCCCTTCGCATTGGAATTACTCAATGGAATCTCGGCCACGCTTCGCGGGACCCAGTACGACCTCATGGCTTACGCTGGCAACCTCGCTCCGGGAGGCCGCGCCGGCTGGGAACACCGTTCCCTGTCCCGACTCGGCGGGACCCTCATCGACGGCGCCATCATCGTCACGCCCACCGTCGAGATCCCGCATAGCTCGGTTCCGGTTATTGCTATTGACCCGCACGCCGGCACCAGTGGTCCGGCGGCCATCGATGTAGATAACTTCGGCGGAGCCAAAACTGCGACCGAGCATCTGATCTCCTTGGGACACCGGCGCATCGGTCATATCAAAGGACGTTCAGACCTTAAATCGGCGCATTTGCGCGAGTCCGGATACCGCCAAGCATTGCAGGATGCGGGAATATCCTACGACCCGCAGCTGGTGCATGATGGCGACTATCAACGAGATTTGGCGGCACTAGCCACCACCGATTTATTGACGCTTCCGCAACCGCCCACCGCAATCTTTGCCGCCAATGACCTCTCGGCGCTCTCGGCTATTGAAACGGCCAAAAGTCTGGGACTGAACGTTCCCAAGGATTTGTCGGTCATCGGTTTTGACGACATTCCCGAGGCAGCCCAGTCAAAGCCCACGCTGAGCACGGTACGACAGCCTATGCATGAGATGGGAGCCACCGCGGTGACCCTACTCTTGAGCATGTTGGCCGGCGAAGAAGTCACGCAACCCGAACAGATGCCCGCATCTCTCATCCCACGCGAATCGACGGCCGCTGCGCCGAAACTCTAGATTCGACATTAAACATCTGGCCTCGCCCAAAGCTCGTGAGCTTCGGGCGAGGCCAGATGCTTAGCAGGCTCTAGAGCCCCAGCTCGGTCTTCCCGTAGGCAAACAGGTAAGGTACGCCAGCTTCGGCTTCGATGCGTTCTTTCGCACCGGTGTCACGGTCAACGATTACCGCGACGGCAATGACGTTTCCGCCGGCTTTGCGTACACCCTCAACGGCGGTCAATGCGGATCCGCCGGTGGTTGAAGTATCTTCCAGTACGATCACGTCCTGGCCATCAACGCTGGGGCCTTCAACCTGGCGGCCCATGCCGTAGGACTTCTGTGCCTTGCGCACCACGAACGCGTCTAACTTACGTCCCTGATTGCGGGCGGTATGCATGATGGCGGTTCCTACCGGGTCCGCTCCCATGGTCAACCCACCGATGTTGGTGAATTCAAGCTTTGCCTCGTCGAGCAGGTCTAGCATGACCTCGCCAATCAGCCCGGAAGCTTCCTGTTGCAAGGAGACCCGACGCAGATCGATGTAGTAGTCCGCTTCCTTCCCGGAAGACAGAGTCACCTTGCCACGTACGATGGCAAGTTCTTGGATCAGTTCTTTAAGTCGCTCACGGGCGCTGGTTTCGCTCATAGACATAATTCTAGTCGCCTGCACATGCCGGGCGTTGCAATCAGCAGCCCATGTGACGCTTCCTCCAGCACGCTATCCTCCGCTGTTCTTCCCGCGAGACGCCACCGCGGCATGGCTGACTCATCCATGCACCTTTTCTAACGCCAGACCTTGGCACTGGCTGATTTCAGCGAACCGCAATTGAGTTGGCGCAACTGGGTAAAAATAGCCCCTAGCCCCAGCGGGAACTCCCGGATAAGGTGGGATCATGAACGCGACTCGCCCCTTGGGTTTCTGGTTAAAATTGGTAGATTCGCTGATTGACGAGCAGTTTGCAGCGACTCTAGAAGAACACGGCGTCACGCGCAGGCAGTGGCAGGTGCTGAACCTGCTGGAGCAAAACCCTGCGTCCGAAGCCAAACTTATTTCTGGCCTTTCTCCGTTTTTTGCCTCACCGGATGAACCTCAAAATGTCACCGAGCATTTAGCAGAACTGGTTGAATCCGGTTGGATTTCCCAGCTAGACGGCGTATACACAATCACCGAACGCGGCCATGTTTCACTGGTGAAGCTCAGCGAACTAGTGGAGCGGATCCGCTCGCAGTTCGGCGAAGGACTAACCGAAGAGGAATATGCCACGACCGTAAGCTCGCTGGAGCAGATGGCGCGGAACTTTGGCTGGAGCGACGCCGAAACCGACTAATGTTGTTTCGCCAAATGTTGAATACAGATTAACTTTCTGTTCCAACTCCGGCTAAACGCCCAAGCACCTTGCTCTCTTGCCTAGGATGGTAGGCATGCGTGAACTGCAAGCAGAGATCATTGAAGAACTAGGCGTCATGCCTGAAATCATTCCTACACAGGAGATCACCCGCCGCGTGGGCTTCCTGAAGGACTACCTAGCAGCAACCGGAGCCAAAGGCTTCGTACTGGGTATTTCTGGGGGAATCGACTCCACCCTGGCCGGCCGCTTGGCGCAATTAGCTGTCCAGGAAATTCGCGAGGCCGGTGGCGATGCACGCTTTATTGCGGTTCGGTTGCCCCATGGGGTGCAAAGCGATGCCGACGATGCGATGAAAGCCATGGATTTTGTTGCCGCGGATGAAGAATTCGAAGTAAACATCGAAAAGCCGGTCAGCGCATTGGATGCGGCATTAGATGAGTCCGGGCATCCGCGCCTGACAGATTTCAATCGCGGTAACGTCAAGGCCCGGATGCGCATGATTGTCCAGTATGCCTTAGCCGGCGACCGCCGTTTCCTGGTTCTCGGAACCGACCATGCCGCCGAATCCGTAACCGGATTTTTCACTAAATTTGGTGATGGTGGAGCAGACTTGCTGCCGCTGGCCGGGTTAAACAAACGTCAGAATCAGGCATTGCTGCGTCAGTTGGATGCTCCTGAATTGCTCTGGGCCAAGGAGCCAACGGCTGACCTATTAGAAGGGCAGCCATTACGTAGTGATGAAGACGAGCTCGGACTGACGTACGCCAGTATTGACGACTACCTTGAAGGTCGGGAGGTAGATTCCGCAGTTGCAGAAGTTATCGAGTCCCGCTTCCTGGGTTCGCGCCACAAACGCACCGTTCCCGCTACCTACCGCGATGCCTGGTGGCAGTCATAGCCGGCTACAGCCCGCTGGTGATAGCTCGCAACGCTTGAATATGCTCGGTGAGGCTGGAGCGCCCGTGCGCAGAAAGTTTAACCCAGGTGCGCGGGCGTTTACCGACAAAGCCTTTGCGGACTTTGAGGTAGTTTTTTTCTTCAAGGCCCGTGATGTGCCGGGAAAGGACCGAGTCGGAAACTCCGAGAGTCTCACGCAAGGTCTTAAAATCAATTTCATCTACTCCCTGCAGTGCAGCCATCATCGACAATCGCACAGGGTTGGTGAAGTCATCGTTCATCTGGGTGCGTGGGTGCTCGCTCATCGTTTCATCATCCAAACACCGCCGATAAGCAACGGCAGCGCCACCGCAAGGCCGAGCAATACGACGAGAAATGCCGCCATCGGCGTGGTGATCAGGGTAAGCGTCACTGCGTAAACACCGAAGCTGGCAAACAGGCTTAGCAAGTATGTCTTGCTCAATCCGCGAGGAAGCACACTGCGGACTTTGAGATAACCAAAGCTCAAAGCGAAGACTGCCAGCATGGCCGCACCAACAAGGATAAAGAATGCGGTCAAGCTACGTTCCGGGTGATACACATGAAGCAACCCGTGCAGCACGCCGAGCACTAGCCCCAGGGACACACAGAGCATGCCTAATTGCTTGGCACCTCGTTTGGCCACCGGGGTCATCTCGCGCTGGGCATTTTCGAAAGCGGCTAGTTGTTGCGCCGCGCTGAGTTCTGGTTCGCTGTTCATACCAGAGCCTTACGCGTGTTCTTCTGCTGCTGAACGTAGGAGCTAATTGAGGCGCCAATGGCCGCGAACCCCGAAATTCCCGCAATAACCAGCGCCGGAGCGTCCGTGGCCATCCCGGACACTGCCATGAACAGGCATCCGAGGGTCATAACGGACCATACGGTGACGAACCAAAATTTCTTTGAAACAAACATTGTTTTCTCCGGTGTCGGCGGGGCTTGTACAGTAAGACTAACAAGTACTTTCCATATTAGAAAGTACTTTCGTGAAAAACTTTCCGCGGCCCCGCCAACTAGCCAACCCAGCACCGTGTTGATGAGTTAGACGAAGGCACTCACTCCGGTCAACGCTCGCCCGACAATCAATGAATTGATCTCGTACGTCCCTTCGTAGGTGTGTATGATTTCAACGTCGCAGAAGACTTTAGCCATCTCATAATCGGTCACTACGCCGTTGCCGCCCAGCAATGCCCGCCCTAGGGAAGCGGAGCGTCGAGCCAGCCGCGTAGCAGTCGACTTCGCCAACGCGGCATCAACCATTTCCAGTTCACCGCGCTCTTGCTTGCGCGCAACATCCACCATCATCGACAGGCAAGCCGTGGCGTTGCCCGCTATCTCAGCCAAAGGTTCTTGCACTAGTTGAAAAGCAGCAATGGGCTGCCCGAATTGCTGACGCTCCTTAGCGTAAGCGGTACAAGTATCTAAAGTTGCTAGCATCGCACCGACCGCCTGCCACCCGACCCATGCGCGCGATTGCATCAGCAAGGCGTTAGCCGACGCGAAGTCGACCGCACCTGGTAGTTTGTTTTCCAAAGGAACCCGGACGTTATCCATGACAATGTCGGCATTCTGCATGATGCGCAGGCCAATCTTGTTCTCAATTTTTGTCGCGCTGTAACCGGGACGGTCGCTTTCTACGAGAAATGCCCCAACTTCACCACTGTCAGGGCATTTTGCCCAGATCAACGCGAAGTCGGCAACAGTTCCCATGCCGATCCAACGCTTGGCACCATTGAGCACATACTCCTCTTCCTCACGGGTCACCGTGGTGTGAATGCCACCGGCGATATCCGAGCCATGGTCAGGCTCAGTCAAGGCGAAGGCGCCAAACGCTTGAAATTTGCTGAGCCTCGGCAGCCAGAGTTCACGTTGTTCAGGTGACCCAAGAGCATCGATCATGCCCACCACCAGCTCATTGTGGATACCAACAATCGATGACAAGGAAATGTCCGCACGCGCAATTTCCGCGTGAAGCAGCCCGCGCAAGAGATGCGAGGAGCCGTCTAACTGGAGCCCGGCCAATCCTTGATCCGCTAACCCTTGGACAAGTTCTGCAGGGAATTCCTCACGATTCCAGAATTCAATCGACTGCCGGCGAATATGTTCCTGTAGGAACTCCCGCACCTGATCTAGTCGTTTTTGATCGGCCTCGTGCAGTTGGTGTGCCACACCCAATAGGTCCATCAGTTTTCTCCTTCCAAACCCTTGGAAGTCCAAGTATATTGTTGGACTAAGACTTCTTCAGGGGGTAAATGTTGAATTCTCCGTTGCCACGCGACCCGATTGCCGAGGCGCGAGAACAGTGGGTTTCCCATGGCTGGGCTTCCGAAGCCGATGCCATGGCGGCGATCACCGCGGTAATGCGCACCGCGTCGATCTATTTGCAGCGAGCCGATGCGATCCTTAAACCGCATGGGCTCACCTTTGCGCGCTTTGAGGTGCTTGCCTTGCTTGGGTTTTCCAAACGCGGTTCGCTACCCATGAGCCACGCCAGCGAACTACTTCAGGTTCATGCCACAAGTCTGACCAATTCCGTAGATCGCCTTGAAGCGACCGGCTTGGTGCAACGCATTGCGCATCCTACCGATGGGCGAACCAGGCTTTTAGAGCTAAATCCCCAAGGCCTAGAAGTGCTCAACGCAGCCCGGGAGGACCTTAACAAGATGCTCTTCGCCCAAAGCAACTTGGGCCCTCAAGACGCGACGGAACTTTTCGAAATCCTCTCACGCTTCCGTCGCGCCTCAGGTGATTTTTTATAACGACCCGTCACGGATCGCATTGATAACACCCGAAAAGTCCGTGCCAGCGTTGCCTTCGTCGCTGAATTTCCGATAGAGGGCCGCCGCAAGACTGCCGAGCTGGGCATCGGTCTGCGTATTTTCCAGAGCACTGGACGCCAACCCAAGATCCTTGGCCATCAAGGCGGCCGCAAACCCAGGCTGGTAGTCACGATTAGCCGGCGAAGTTGGGACGGGTCCGGGTACCGGGCAGTTGGTAGTTACTGCCCAGCATTGCCCCGAGGCCGAGGAGATCACGTCATACAACGCTTGATGTTCCAACCCCAGCCGCTCCCCCAGGACGAAGGCCTCTGCGGCACCGATCATGGAAATCCCTAAGAGCATGTTGTTGCAGACCTTGGCAGCTTGCCCTGCTCCGTGCCCGCCGCAGTGCACGATTTTTTTACCCATAACATCAAGCACCGGGTTAATCTGCGCCAAGTCTGATTGCTCCGCACCAAGCATGAAAGTCAGGCTTCCAGCTTCTGCGCCGACGACTCCCCCGGATACCGGCGCATCTGCACTGCGATGGCCGGCATGCACCGCAAGCTGCGCTGCTTCCCGGGCTTGGGCTACGTCGATGGTGGAGCATTCCAAGAACAGCGTATTATCCTTGGCCGCATCCAGCAGGTACTCCCGGTAAGCATCTAGTACATGCTGACCGGTGGGGAACATGGTGAGCACTATATCCACATCTTGCGCAGCCTCGGCGCCAGCCAGCACAGTTTCTATGCCAGCGGATCGGGCTGCTTCAAGCGCTGCCGGGACAACATCAAAAGCTTTTAGCCGATAGCCTGCGCGATGCAAGTTGATCGCCATAGGCAGGCCCATATGGCCCAGTCCTAGAAATCCAATGACTGGCTTCTCGCTCATTTTCCGCTCTTCTCTCGTATCCCGTGCTCCAACAGTGCAAAATTAAGTTCGGCCCCCGGCAACGGGGCAAAATGGCGAGCCGTGCGCTGCGCCGAAGTCAGTTCTCCCACTTGTTCGCGCCACTGCGGGTTGCGGTCCTTATCGATTACCGCTGCACGGATTCCTTCGGCAAAGTCAGGATCATCCAGGCGGTTGACGGCTGCCCTGAATTCTCGGCGCAGGTCTTCGCGCAGGTCATCTCCGGCACTGGACAACAGCTGGTCAACGAGCCGGATCGAGCTCGGACAGGCCGCACGAAGCGCCTTGGCTGCAATTTGGCTCTGCGGCTGATCGCTCGCATGTAGCGCCGCAAGGATTCCCGGGATGCTCGGCTCGGCGAAGGCAGCCACCCACTGCCCATCGAGCATGCCGGGTGCTGGGTCGGACTCATACCGAGCAATAACTTCTTCGACTTCAGCGGCCTCCAGCTCCGTCAAGAGCTGGGCCAAATTTTCTTGGGGGATGTAAGTGTCGGCCAGACCTAGAGTTATCGTATCGGCGGCCTGAAATTTTAGTCCCGTCAGCGCGGCGAGGCGCCCCGCGGCTTTGTCGCCCTGAGCAAGCAGGTGAGTACCTCCGACGTCGGGGAAAAATCCAATTCCCACCTCGGGCATACCGCAACGACTCGCTTCGGTCACAATGCGGTGGCTACCGTGAGCCGATATCCCAATGCCTCCGCCGAGCACAATCCCGTCCATCAGCGCTACAAAGGGTTTGGGGTACTCGTCGATGAGTACGTTGAGCTGGTATTCAATACGCCAGAATTCTTCAGTGGACCCGTCGCGGTCCAGAATATCGCGGTAAATGGCCACGATGTCCCCACCGGCACACAAGCCTCGTTCCCCCGCACCGGTTATCGCCACATGGCGCACCTGCGGGTCTTCACGCCAGGTTAGCAACGCGTGAAGCATCTGCCGGCACATCTGTGTTGTCAGTGCGTTAAGCGCGGCTGGCCGGTTCAGAGTGATGAGTCCCAGATGTCCCCGGCGTTCGGTCAGAATGTCGGTCAAAATACCCACCCCTCGGTGATCGCTGTCACAGTTCAATCTCGAATATACTCGGACTTCCAAGTAAATTGAAGTGGCGCATGACAGCAAACTTGATAGGTTGAACTAGTGAAGATTGCAACCTGGAATGTGAACTCCCTGCGCGCCCGGGCTGACCGCGTCGAAGACTGGCTGCGCCGATCCGACGTTGATGTCCTGGCAATTCAGGAAACGAAATGCAAAGACGATAACTTCCCTTGGGAACTTTTCGAGAATAACGATTACGAGGTGGCGCATTTTGGCGTCAACCAGTGGAATGGCGTAGCCATTGCCTCCCGTGTGGGACTTGACGATGTGCAACGTACATTTCCCAATCAGCCTGAGTTTGGCAAAGGTGGCAAAGATCCAATACAGGAGCCGCGAGCCATCGCGGCCACCTGCGGAGGCGTCCGCGTTTGGAGTTTATACGTACCCAATGGACGCGCTTTAGATGACGAACACATGGGCTATAAGCTCAACTGGCTCGAAGGCCTGAAGCAAAATTCAGCTCAGTGGCTCGAAGCCGACCCGCAAGCTCAAATCGCTTTGCTCGGTGACTGGAATATTGCACCGAAGGATGAAGATGTTTGGGACATCCAGTTTTTCTTGGACAACCAGCTAACCCATGTTTCCGCCCCCGAACGTGCAGCTTTTACGGCTTTTGAAAATGCCGGTTTTTCAGACGTCGTGCGCCCATATACCGAAGGTGAATATACCTACTGGGATTACACTCAGTTGCGTTTCCCGAAGGGTGAGGGCATGCGCATCGACTT
>DNHA01000133.1:12942-13744 GCA_003486025.1 Micrococcaceae bacterium
GAAGAACGCAAGGGCAAGGGTGCAAGTGACCACGCACCAGTCATTGTGGAGTTGAACGACTAACTATGACAAAAAAATTGATTGGGCCCTTCGAAGAACTTACGGCTGCCACCGCGCATCTGCGCGTCTACGAGCCTTTGGATACTTTCGAAGATTGGGCCCAATCAATTATCCTGCGCAGCGGACAGCGCAGTGCGAGTCATTGGGATAATTATGAAAATCAGAACCTCTGGGAGCGTACTTTACGAGATGTCTCCGACCCTTTCCCGCATAACGAGATTGAGTATTTCCGCTCCATAAAGGTTCTTGACTATGAGGGCAACGAGCACACTCGCTACTGCCCGGGCCAGCTAAAGGCGCGTAGCCTTTTAGCAGCAGAACAAGCCGAGGAAGCGATCCGGTCCGAAGTCTTCGACCTTCTTGTACCGCCGGCGGCGCGCAGCGCCAATGCCGAGCGGGTGGCTCCAGAGCAACTTGCAGCAGACCTGACGCACTTGCATACCCGCACTTCAACGTGGGGCATCCCGCTGAGCTGGTTTGCGCTCTTCCGCGAAGATGATGAGTTCGAGCAGATCCATCAAGATGACCGCCTGATGACAGTGCGCCTCATCGTACCCTTTGAGCAGGCCATAGAACGCCTTGCCTGGGCAGTTCAGACACTAGTGGCCTACGCTCCGCAGGCTCCGCTATTTGAAGAGCTAGGAGCCCTAGGAAGCTGGCTTGAATCCTTCGATAGACGTTCAGTCATCGAACTAGACTATGGATTACTTGCTGAAATTGTGTGGCCAGACGAGTCAGCCAA
>DNHA01000239.1 GCA_003486025.1 Micrococcaceae bacterium
ATGGTGCACCAGCACTTCATGCTGATCCCGGTCTTCACCGTCGCCGAAAATATTGCTCTGGGTGCCGAGGCCACGAAGGCCGGCGGCATCCTGGACCTTCAAATTACGCGCAAGAAGATCCGTGAAATCTCCGATCGCTACGGGTTCGACGTCGACCCCGACGCGATCGTCGAGGATTTGCCGGTCGGCGTGCAGCAGCGCGTAGAAATTATCAAGGCCCTGGTCCGCGAGGCGAAGGTGCTCATTCTTGATGAGCCGACCGCGGTGCTGACCCCGCAGGAAACCGATGAGCTGCTGGACATCATGCGCCAGCTCAAAGCCAATGGCACCTCGATCGTCTTCATCTCGCACAAGCTGCGCGAGGTCCGTGCGGTCTCCGACGTCATCACCGTGGTGCGCCGCGGTCTGGTGATCGATTCGGTGGCCCCCGAAACTTCCACCACGGATCTGGCTAACCTGATGGTCGGCCGTGCGGTGCAGCTGAACTTGAACAAGGAAGCCGCCACCCCGGGTGCCGCCAGCTTGGTGGTCCGCGATGTCAGTGTGGTCAACGCTGCCGGCACCACCACCTTGGACCACGTCTCCTTCGAGATCCATGAGGGCGAAATCCTCGCCGTGGCAGGCGTGCAGGGCAATGGGCAAACCGAGCTGACCGAGGCGATCCTGGGCACTCAGCCGGTCACCGCCGGATCGATTAAACTTGCCGGGCAAGAACTTGCGGGCAAGTCGGTCAAGGCGGTCCTGCGTGCCGGAGTCGGCTTTGTCCCCGAGGACCGCTCGGTGCATGGACTGGTCACCCAGTTCTCCATCGAAGAGAATCTGATTCTGGACCTGTATGACCGCAAGCCTTTCGGCAAGGGCATCTCGATGAACCTTGACGCGATGAAAAAGAACGCGACCAAGCAGATCGCCGACTTCGACGTGCGTACCGATAATCCACTGAACCCGGCCTCCAANNNCTCCGGCGGCAACCAGCAAAAGGTTGTGATGGCCCGCGAACTGAGCCGCGATTTGAAGCTGTTCATCGCCTCGCAGCCTACCCGCGGCGTGGACGTGGGGTCGATTGAGTTCCTGCACCGGCGCATCGTCGCCGAACGCGACAAGGGAACCCCGGTGATGATCGTGTCCACCGAGCTGGACGAAGTGATGGAACTGGCGGACCGCATCGCGGTGCTCTACAAGGGCAAGATCAACGGCATCGTGCCGGGTAACACCTCGCGCGAGGTGCTTGGCCTGATGATGGCCGGAGTCTCCCCGGAGGACGCGATCAGCCAGGCAGACTTCGCCAAGGCCGATGCCGAACCGCTCGAAGCGCAGCCGGTAGTTGCTCAGACACCGCCAAGCCCCCACAAACCCAAGCACAGCAGCACCGCGGAAGGAGATGCACAGTGAGTGAGCAAACCATCGGCCAGCCGCCTGCCGGCGATCAGCCCGTAGCGCCGCCCGAGGGCCAGAACTCGAATAACGAGCTATTGCGCAAAATCACCCAGGGTCCGGGTCTCGTCTCGGTGCTCGGTGTTTTTGTTGCGCTGGTCATCGGCGGACTGCTGGTAGCTGTCACCGACAAAAAAGTCATCGAAACTTCCAGCTACGTCTTCGCCCGCCCCAGCGACTTCTTCTCGCAGCTGTGGCGCGCCGGAACCGAGAGCTATGTGGCGCTGTTCAACGGCTCCATCTACAACTCCGCTCAGGGCTTTTCCCCCTTCCTGGAGACGCTGACGGTTTCCACCCCGCTGATCTGTGCAGGCCTGGGCGTTGCCTTGGCCTTCCGCGCCGGCATGTTCAACATCGGTGCCCAGGGCCAGATCATCATCGGCGCCACCATGGCCGGTTATGTCGGATTCGCTTGGCATCTTCCGCTGGTGCTGCACCTGCTGCTGGTGATCATCTTCGGTCTGCTCGGCGGCGCCCTGTGGGGCGGACTGGTGGGCCTGCTCAAGGCCCGCACCGGCGCGCACGAGGTGATCTTGACGATCATGTTCAACTATGTGGCGCTGTACCTGCTGGACTTCCTGATGAATACCACCGCCTTCCGCCGTCCCGGTGAGACGAACCCGATCTCCCCGATCCTGGATGCCAACGCGACCTTCCCGGCACTGCCCGGCTCGCGCCTGCACCTGGGTTTTGTGATGGCGATCCTGCTGACGGTACTGGTGGCCTGGATGCTCAAGCGCTCCACACTCGGCTTCGAATTCCGTGCGGTGGGGCATAACCCTGAAGCCGCACGCACCGCCGGGGTGAACGTCGCGCGCACCACCATGCTGGCGATGGCCTTCGCCGGTGCGCTGGCCGGCGCCGCGGGCGTCGCCCAGGTAGCTGGCACCGAGAAGGTGCTCACCGCCGGTGTGGCCGGCTCGCTGGGCTTCGACGCGATCACCGTCGCGCTGCTGGGCCGTTCCACCCCGTGGGGAACCTTCTTCGCTGGTCTGCTCTTCGGCGCCTTCCGCGCCGGTGCGGTCAACATGCAGATTTCCACCGGAACCCCGATCGACATCGTCCTGGTGGTGCAGTCGCTGATCGTCTTGTTCATCGCCGCGCCGCCACTGGTGAAGTCGATCTTCGGGATGAATCCTAAAAAGCGCGTCCGCAAAACCGAAACCATCAAGGCAGGTGCCAAGTGACCAGCACGACAACAGCGGCCCTGCAGCCGTCGATCTCCCTGTTGCCCAGCAAAAAGACTCCGATAGTGCTCAGCGTGATCGCTTTGATCACCCTGATCAGCTTCGGTTTCCTCGGCAGCAGCCAGGCTGCGAACTTTTCGCTGAGCACCAGCACCGATGCGTTCAAGATCCCCGACCTGGTCTTCCCGGGCATGGCGACAAATATCGTCTTCGGTGTGCTGCTGCTCGCGGTGGCCGGCTACTCCTGGTGGCTGCGTTCCAAGGGACGCACACTGCCCACTTACGCGGTAGTGCTCGCCGCCGTGCTTTTTGTGCTCGGCTTCCTGATTTGGGTGGTCTCCGGCGCGAACATCAACACTATTTCGCTGGCAAGCCTGCTGGCCGGTGCGGTAGTGCTCGCCGTGCCGCTGGTGTTCGGCTCGCTGTCCGGGGTGCTCTGCGAGCGTGCCGGCGTGGTCAACATCGCCATCGAAGGCCAGCTGCTCGGTGGCGCGTTCACCGCGGCAATCGTCGCTTCGATCACCAAGAACGCCTTTGCCGGGCTGATTGCCGCAGGCATCGCCGGCGCACTGGTCTCCCTGGTGCTCGCGTTATTTGCGATCAAGTACCTGGTCAACCAGATCATCGTCGGTGTGGTGCTCAACGTGCTCGTCTCGGGCATCACCGGGTTCCTGTTCACCACGGTGATGCAGGAAGATCCCGAACTGTTCAACTCCCCGGCGCACCTTCCGGTCATCGCGATCCCTGGACTGAGCGCCATTCCGGTGCTGGGCCCGATCCTGTTCAAGCAGTCGGTCATCGGCTACCTGATGTATCTTGCGGTCTTCCTGGTCTGGTTCGGGTTGTTCAAAACCCGTTGGGGACTGCGCGTGCGTGCAGTCGGCGAACACCCGAAGGCCGCTGACACTCTTGGCATCAAGGTCAACGCGACCCGCTTCTGGAATGTCACCCTGGGCGGCATCATCGCCGGCATTGGCGGCTCCTTCTTCACCCTGGTGGCCATCGACTCCTTCACCAAGGAAATCTCCGGCGGACGTGGCTTCATCGCGCTGGCCGCGGTGATCTTCGGGCGCTGGAACCCGATCGGGGCCTTCGCCGCGGCGTTGCTCTTCGGCTTCGCAGACAACCTCCAGGTGATCCTCACGATCATCGGCACCCCGGTGCCAAGCCAGTTCATGGCCATGATGCCGTATCTGGTCACGATCTTCGCCGTCGCCGGTTTGGTGGGTCGCTCACGCGGGCCTGCGGCCGCCGGCGAACCCTATGTGAAGGAATGACAATTCTCATGGAAAACAACACCGCGCCGTGGTCGCAGCTTGAAGCTGCGGCCGCGGCGGCGCTGTCCAAGGCGTACGCACCCTATTCGAAATTCCGCGTCGGCGCGGCGGCACTGACCACCGACGGTCGGTTGATCTCCGGCTGCAATATTGAAAACGCCGCATATGGGGTGACCCTGTGTGCAGAATGCGCCATGGTCGGTGAACTATTTGCCGGTGGCGGCGGTAAGCTTCAATACTTTTTGTGCCTGGGCCAGCTCGAAGACGGTGCGGTTCAGCTGATCACCCCTTGTGGCCGCTGCCGTCAGCTGCTCTTTGAACATCGCGCGCCGGGTATGGAAGTGCAAACCGATACCGGTGTACTGGGCATGGAGCAGCTGCTGCCCTATGCCTTTGGACCCAACGACATTTCACTGTAAGCCGTTTCCACCAGTAAGGAGCCGAAAGTGGCTACCGAAGCATTCAGCACCGTTGACATCATTCGTACCAAGCGCGATGGCGGAATCCTCAGCGATGAGATGATCGACTGGACCATCGACGCCTACACCCGCGGGGCCATTGCCGAAGAGCAGATGTCCGCGCTGAATATGGCGATATTTTTCCAGGGAATGAACCGCAGGGAAATCTCGCGCTGGACCCACGCGATGATCAACTCAGGTGAGCGCATGGATTTCTCCGGGCTCAAGGACGCCTCCGGGAAGATTCTGGCCACCACCGACAAGCACTCCACCGGCGGGGTAGGGGACAAGATCACCTTGCCCCTGGCACCACTTGTCGCCAGCTTCGGGGTTGCGGTTCCGCAGCTCTCGGGCCGCGGACTGGGCCACACCGGCGGTACCTTGGACAAGCTCGAAGCGATCCCGGGCTGGCGCGCGGCGCTATCCAACGAGGAAATGTTTGCTCAGCTTTCCGGTGCCGGAGCGGTCATCTGCGCGGCGGGAACCGGATTGGCGCCGGCCGATAAAAAACTTTACGCACTGCGTGATGTGACCGCCACGGTGGATTCGCTGCCACTGATCGCCTCCTCCATCATGAGCAAGAAGATCGCCGAAGGCACCGGGACACTGATCCTGGACGTGAAGGTCGGTTCCGGTGCCTTCATGAAGGACGAGGCCATGGCCCGCGAGCTGGCCGAAACGATGGTGTACCTGGGTACGGACGCCGGGGTGAACACCGTCGCGCTGCTGACAAATATGGACACCCCGCTGGGCTTGACCGCCGGAAACGCGATTGAGGTCGATGAATCCGTGGAGGTGCTCGCCGGTGGAGGACCCGAAGACGTGATCGAGCTGACCGTCGCCTTGGCCACCGAGATGCTGGCAGGGGCCGGGATCACCGGCGTGGACGTGCGCGGCGCGCTGAATAATGGACAGGCTATGGACCGCTGGCGCCAGATGATCATCGCCCAGGGCGGCGACCCTGAAGCGAAGTTGCCGGTGGCCAAGGAATCGCACACCGTATATGCGCAGGCTGAAGGTGCGTTGCTAAAGCTCGATGCCATGGATATTGGCCTGGCTGCCTGGAGCCTGGGTGCTGGGCGCGCGCGCAAGGAAGATTCGGTGCAGGCGGGAGCCGGCGTGCGCTTGCACGTGAAGCCAGGCGCTCTGGTGCGCCGTGGACAGCCAATCGCCACCTTGCTCACCGATACTCCGGAGAAGTTCCCGCGTGCTATCGAACTGGTGGAAAAGGCGATCCTGATCGGTTCGGATACTGACCGTGCAGATACCCGGCTGATCTTGGACCGGATCGCAGCAAAATAATTCGGTGAATCAGGTCTAATCCACGGTGGCATGTTAACTCCGGCGGCAGCAGCGAATCTGATTCCCTGCTGCCGCCGGTTTTTTCTTCCCGCTGGCCTCGAGCGGCTTCGCCCAAGGTACTCCGTGCAATGTTCTCCAGTAACTCCCAGCAAACTCGTGGGAACCAAAAGACCATAGCCAATCGTTGAATAGATGAGTCCGCCGGGAGGCGTGTCTCAACCATTTGCGCAATACGACGAAGGTTGGATGCCAAGGCACCAATCCTCGAGCGAGAATGGATTATCGGCGCACATGCGCATGCTCGGGGAAGAAGCAAAGATTAATGGAATTGATCAACGAGGCAATCACGCAGGCTGCAAGTGCGTGGTGGGTCTTGCCGCTGCTGTTCTTGTTCTGCATGATTGATGCTTTTTTCCCGATAGTGCCTTCCGAGTCTTTCCTCGTTTCGCTTGCTGCCGTGGGCATCAGCACCGGTACGCCCAACTTGTTCCTCGTCGCGCTGCTCGGCATCGCCGGAGCAATCTTGGGAGATCAAATAACTTTCTTCATCGGGCGCAAACTTGGCTCGAAGGGTTTCCGCTGGATGCGCGGTGCCAGAGCCCAGCGGGTGCTGCGGTTCTCCGCACGGAAACTCGAAACCTCCGGCGCACTGCTGATCTTCACCGCAAGATACATCCCCATTGGCCGGGTGGCGGTGAACCTGACTGCCGGGGCTACCGGTTTCAGCCACCGCCGGTTCACGCTCTATGACGTGATCGGCTGCGTCACCTGGGGCGCCTATTCGGTAGGCATCGGGGCGCTGGCGGGCAATTGGCTGGCGCACAACAAATTGGTCGGAATCATCGCTTCTGTAATGATTGCCGTGGTCTTGGGCTATCTCATTGATTTGCTGGTCAATCGTGTGTTGAACAAGTACGGCAAGCGCCCGCAAAAGGCCGATACCGTGCAATCGACCGGGGTTCTGGAATTTGTTCCGCCAGAGCGCAAGCAGGGTTAACCTGCAGGCTTGATGATGGTCACATACAGGCTCGCAGATCTTTACCCGCTAGAACTATCTGTGCGGGCAAAATGCGACTAGGCTCGACCTGTGACTGAAGAAATGATTCATCTTGCCTATGATCCAGAGTTCGACTTCCGGGATCTGCCCAAAGTTTCGCTGCATGACCACCTAGACGGTGGCTTGCGGCCGCAAACCATTATCGAACTGGCAGCGGAGGCCAGCCATAAGCTGCCTGCCACCGACGCCGAAGCCCTGGCTGACTGGTTCCATGAATCGGCTGACTCCGGTTCGCTGCCACGCTACCTAGAAACCTTCGAACACACCCTTGCGGTCATGCAGACGCGTGAGGCGCTGATCCGTGTGTCCCGCGAATTCGTCGAGGACCTCGCCGCCGACGGCGTGATCTACGGCGAAGTGCGCTACGCACCGGAACAGCACCTGCGCGAAGGCTTGAGCCTGGACGACGTCGTTGATGCCGTACAGGAGGGCATGGAGCAGGCCGTCGAGGCGCTGAACAATGAGGGCCACCCGATTCAGGTAGGCCAGGTAATCTCGGCAATGCGCCAGGCTGACCGCGGTCTGGAGATCGCACAGCTGGCCTTGCGCCACCGTGGACATGGTGTTGTCGGGTTCGACATCGCCGGGCCCGAGGAAGGATTCCCTGCCTCGCGGATGAAGGAAGCCTTCGATCTTCTGGCGGAAAATCTCTTCCCGACAACGGTGCACGCCGGTGAAGGCGCCGGACTGGAATCGATCAAGGATGCAATCCTGGTTGGCCGTGCCACACGTTTGGGCCATGGCGTGCGGGTTGCCGAAGATATTGAAATTGAATTCGGCGGCGTTGACGATGACGGGGAAACCCTGGATCAGGACACCGGACTGGTGGCACTGGGCCCAGTAGCCAACTGGGTTCGTGAACGTGGAATCCCACTGGAAATCTGCCCATCTTCAAACCTGCAGACCGGTGCTACAGCCGCCTTCGGCGAGGGAATTGAATCCCACCCGATCGACCTGCTGGTGCAGACAGGTTTTAACGTCACGATCTCCCCGGATAACCGGCTGATGAGTGGCACCAGCCTGTCAGATGAGTTCGAACTGCTGGTCGAAGCCTTTGACTATGACCTCGAAGATCTGCTGGACCTGACGTTGAACGCAGCAGAGGCTGCCTTCGTGCCGCTGGAAATGCGCGAACTGCTGGTTGAATACATCAACGATTACTACGCCGACCTGCTCGACGATGATGATGATGAAGACGACGAGGAATACGAAGAGATCTAATTCTCGACGGATACTTTTGACCGCAAGGGTCACCAAAACGGTGGCCCTTGCGGTGTTTAACGACCTGCATCAGGGTTCCTCGAGCCTTTTCCTGCTGAGCAATGATCGGTGCTTACCGCTGCGAACTTCATCTGCAGAGGGCGCCTGAACTTATCCGCACATTGCCTGTGATGGCTCACACGTGCCTTCGCTGACCTTTGAAACACGTTTAGGAAAGCGGGCGCGGGCCTTGGAGAACTATCTTTATGCATCTTTCAGGCATGGTTTGAGCTGAAGCAGATAGGGTCGAATCATGCCCATCACTTTTGTTGCCCTGAACGAAACCGATACCGAAGAAGTCGTCGACTTCCTGGTATCCAATTCATTTCCCTTTCATGTTCAGCCCGCTGCGCAGGAGCAGGGCGTCAGAGCAAAAGTTTCTGCGGGACGCTTCTGGAACGAAGATACCCAAGGCTACTGGATCAATGACGACCGCCGCCGGGTGGGAATGGTTGCACTGGAAGACCTGCGCGATGAGGATTCTCCAGTCTTCGATCTGCGGTTGTGCGAAGATCAGCGAGGCCATGGGCTTGGGCTGAAAGTCCTTCGCGCGCTGTGCGACCTGGTTTTTGAGACCATGCCCCAGGTGCTGCGTTTCGAAGGGCAGACGCGGGAGGACAACATCGCGATGAGGAAGACGTTCGTGCGTGCTGGGTTTGTCAAAGAGGCACATTATCGAATGGGATGGCCGACCAGCGAGGGGCGATATCTTGCCTCGGTGGCGTACACCATCTTGCGCCAGGACTGGGCAAATCACACCGTCACCACTTTTGACTGGGATGACCTCGCGCCATAGCTTTCTGCGTCAACTATGCTCGTAGCGTGGGTAAAATATACGAGGAAATCGACGAGAACCTCAAGGCCTGGATCGGGCAGCAGCCAATGTGGTTTGTGGCCACCGCGCCGCTTTCCGCCCAAGGGCATGTGAACATGTCGCCGCGCGGTTTGGATTCTTTTTCGATTTTGGGGCCAAACCGGGTCGCCTGGGTGGATTACACCGGAAGCGGCGTAGAAACGATTGCGCACCTGCGTGAAAACGGCCGGATCTGCCTGATGTTCACCTCCTTCGATCAAAGGCCTCGCATCGTTCGGCTGCATGGCCGTGGAACGGTGCATGTCCCGGGTGATCAAGTTTTCGACCACGTTGTTGCCTTGCACCCCAAAAATTTGGGTACCCGCGCGGTCATCGAGGTGGAAGTGACTCGGATCAGTGACTCTTGCGGGTGGGGTGTTCCGCAAATGGAATTGACCGGCGAACGCGACACCATGGATCTTTGGGCGCAGAAAAAGGGTGAAGCGGGGCTGGAAGAATATCGCGGGCAGAAGAATTCACTGAGCATCGATGGCCTGCCGGGGCTTGACTCATCGATGTGATTAGCTTGTCTCTATGCGAAGCGAGAGCGAACTGGACCGGCTCATCGGGATTATTGAGACCTTGCGAGAGCGGTGCGCCTGGACCGGCGCGCTGACGCATGAGTCGCTGCGCACCTATTTAGTTGAGGAATCCTATGAGGTGCTCGACGCTATCGGAGCGAAGGATCCGCAACTGCTCTGCGAAGAACTCGGCGACTTGCTCTTCCAGATCTTATTGCATGCGCAAATCGCGAACGAGCAAGAAAACTTCGATCTGCAGGACGTGGCTAAAGCCCTGTCCGACAAGCTTCTGCGGCGCAACCGCCACGTCTTTGATGCCCAGGGAAACCTCGAACCGGTAATTACCGACGATGTTGCCCAGATTATCCGCATCTGGGATGCCGCTAAGCAAGCCGAACGTTCCGGGGCGCCACAGCGAAAGAATGCAGGGCTTCCCGCTGGCCTTCCAGCACTGGCCCTGTCACAAAAGCTATTGGATCGGCACCGACGCTCAGGTGCCGCAAATCTTCCCGAAGCGACCGCGCAAATGCGCGCCCGGATCCATGATGAACAGGGCCTTGGTGCAGAATTACTGGCCCTGTCTGCCCGAGCTGAAGAACTGGGGCTAGACGCCGAATCGGTGCTCCGTGATGCCCTGGCGGAAAAATATGCAGGGATGAAGAACGAAACAACGTCGCCCTAACAAGGTGTGACGCGCTAGGCTAGGAAAAGGCAATGGTGCCAACGGTCGATCGGACCGCTGGATCGACCAGCCCTTAGACAACCCCTTTATACAAGGAGTCCTTACTCATGGCATTGATTGACGCCATTCACGCGCGCGAAATTCTCGATTCCCGCGGAAATCCGACCGTTGAGGTCGAGGTCCTACTCACCGATGGTGCCCACGGCCGCGCCGCGGTTCCATCCGGTGCATCCACCGGCCAGTTCGAAGCCGCGGAACGCCGCGACGGGGACAAAAAGCGTTACCTGGGCAAGGGCGTGCTGGGCGCTGTGGCATCGGTCATCGAAGAGATCGCCGACGAGCTGGAGGGCCTTGACGCCACGGACCAGCGCTCCATCGACCAGGCAATGATCGAGTTGGACGGTACCGAGAATAAGTCCAAGCTCGGCGCCAACGCCATCTTGGGTGTTTCCCTGGCCGTGGCCAACGCTGCAGCCGCTAGCGCCAACCTGCCGCTGTTCAAGTACCTGGGCGGCCCGAACGCACATGTACTGCCGGTGCCGCTGATGAACATCCTCAATGGCGGCTCCCACGCCGACTCAGATGTGGACATCCAGGAATTCATGATCGCCCCGCTGGGTGCAGAATCGTTCTCCGAGGGTCTGCGCTGGGGCGTTGAGGTCTACCACAACCTCAAGGCAGTACTGCAGGAAAAGAACCTGTCCACCGGCCTGGGCGACGAGGGCGGCTTCGCGCCGAACCTGCCAAGCAACCGTGCGGCACTGGAACTGATCACCGAAGCCATCAAGCGTGCCGGCTACACCCCGGGCAAGGACATCGCCTTGGCGTTGGACGTTGCTTCCTCGGAGTTCTACGAGAACGGTGCATACCAGTTCGAGGGCGAAGCTCGCAGCGCCCAGCAGATGAGCGACTACTACGCACAGCTCGTTGCAGACTTCCCGCTGGTTTCCATCGAGGATCCACTCGATGAGAACGACTGGGAGGGCTGGAAGACCCTCACCGAAAACATCGGCGACAAGGTCCAGCTGGTCGGGGACGACTTGTTCGTCACCAACCCAGTGCGTTTGGCGCAGGGCATCAAGTCCGATACCGCTAACTCGCTGCTGGTGAAGGTCAACCAGATCGGTACCCTGACCGAAACCTTGGACGCCATCTCGATGGCCCAGCGCGCCGGTTACACCACGATCACCTCGCACCGTTCGGGCGAGACCGAGGATGTCACGATTGCAGAGATCTGCGTGGCAACCAACGCAGGCCAGATCAAGACCGGTGCTCCGGCCCGAAGCGAGCGCGTAGCAAAGTACAACCAGCTGCTGCGCATCGAAGAGGACCTGGGCGAGGCAGCAGTTTACGCAGGAACCAGCGCGTTCCCGCGTTTCAACAGCTAATATTCAGGTAAAACGCATAAGCTCGTCGGTAGTGGATACCGACGAGCTTTTCGTTATTTAATGAAGGCACCGTTGGAAGTACGAGTTTGAATGGGGGAGTATGGCGCAGCG
>DNHA01000018.1 GCA_003486025.1 Micrococcaceae bacterium
ATGGGTCTTCGGCCGAGGAAATCCTGGCTGTTCCGGAGGACATGCCCGCCCGATTGGGCTTGTCCCGGGCGCTTTCGCCGTTGCGGATGCGTGGAATGAGCGCGATGCTCGGCCGGATCAAGCGTCAGGTCACCGAACAGCTGGCCGCCGCCTAGCGGTTGGCCAACGACTGGAAAGAAAAGAGTTCGTGGCGAAAAAATCGAAGGCCGCTTCCACTCCGGCAACTGCCGCCTTGGAAGCGGCCGGCATTGCCTACGTTGCGCATAGCTATACGCATAGTGATACGGCGCAGAGTTACGGCGCGGAAGCCGCCGCGCAATTAGGCGTTGAGCCTGGGCGGGTGTTTAAAACACTGATGGTGTCCACCGGCGCGCGGGCCAGCGAGGAGTTGGCCGTGGCGATTGTCCCGGTGGATTCGACATTGGACCTGAAATCCGTGGCCGCGGTTCTGGGTGCTAAAAAGGCGCAGATGGCAGACAAGGACGCCGCGCAACGGCGCAGCGGTTATGTGCTGGGCGGGATCTCGCCCTTCGGCCAGCGCCAGAGTTCCCCGGCGGTGCTCGATGCCAGCGCGGCGCAGTTCGAAACCGTTTTCATTTCCGGTGGACGGCGCGGGTTCAGCCTTCAGCTAGCCCCCGATGATGCGGTCAAAATCTTGAATGCATCGGTGGCGCCGATCGCCAGCTACCGCTGAGCTTCCATCCGTGCGGTGAGAAACTCCCGGATCGCCGCGGCAAACCCCTGCGGGTCGCTATTTGGTTCCCTGGTATGCCCGGCACCGGAGAAGACTCGCAGGGTGACCAGATCAGGGCGCAGGGCTGCAAGCTTCAGGCTCGGACCGTAGGGCACAAACTGGTCGTCTTTACTGTGCATGAGCAACGTCGGATGGTGCAGCTCGGCGGCCCGGTCCACCCAGTTGAGTCTTTTGAGATTCACCGGTGCGGCGAGCCCGGTGGCCCAGCGCCCAGCCCTATTGGTCAGCAGCCACCCGGCAAAACGTCCCACAGTCTGCGGGATTTTATTCAGTCGTGCCTGATGCGAGATGACATCAACCCAGTTGATCACCGGTCCCACGAGCATCAGCGAATCGATGTGGGCAGCCAGCGCCGAGCGATCCGCGGCTTGCAGGGCAATCGCCCCGCCCATGGACCAGCCCAAGAGCACAATCTGCGTGGCCCCGTGGTTTCGGGCGTAGCGCACCGCCGTTTCCACGTCTTGCCATTCGGTATCCCCCAGGCCGTAGCGCCCGTCGACCGCATTGGGGGCAAGCCCGTCGTTGCGGTAGCTCATCAGCAGCACGGTGGCGCCCAGTTCGCTGAGCACCGGTAGCGCGCGGATGGATTCGTTACGTTTGGCACCGCGTCCATGCACCCCGATCACCCACAGGTTCCGCGCGGTGGTGCCCGGAATCAGCCATGCAGGTCCAGGTCCCACCGCCAGGTCAAGGGTGATGTCTTCGGCGTCAAAACCTGCATCCTGCGGGTGTTCGTAGATGGCCCCGGAAAGATAACCGCGGCGCACCCCGTCCAGGCTTCCGCGATAAATTTGTTCGAGTCTGCGCGCTACCAGCCGGGGTTTGCCGGGTACCGGGCGCGGAGCCGAGAGCCGGGCCACGCAGGCTTCGTCCTCGGCGATGAGCATGCAGGCGCCAGGATCGGCGGTGTCTGCGGCGCGGGGCAAATGCAACCAGATCTGCCCCTCCTCGTCGGTCACGAGAGCGCGAATGAGCGCGTTGCCCGTGCGCCGCTCCTCCGGGGTGACCATGCGTCGGGCAAAATATCCGGCCAACGCAGAGACGCTGGCAGCAAATACCGAGCCCGCGGCAAGTCCCAGGCCGACGCCCAAGATCGTGGCGGGCAGGGTTTTGCGCGGTTCTAGGGTGCCGACGATATTTCGAGCCATATGCCCATACTCTCAAATGAACGCTCGGGAATCATCTCGCCATCCAAATCGTTGTGCTTTGTATGACTGAAGATTCAAAGAAGACAGAAATCGAATGGCAGCAAGTTCTCTCTCCGCAGGAGTACAACGTCTTGCGCCAGGCAGGCACGGAACGGCCTTTTACCGGTGAATACTGGGACACCACCACACAGGGCGTGTACTCCTGCCGGGCATGCGGCGCTGAATTGTTTGCCAGTGACACGAAGTTTGACGCGAGCTGCGGCTGGCCTTCGTTCTACGCACCGCTCGCGGAGGACCGGGTACGTTACATAACCGACGAGACGATGGGCATGAAACGCGTCGAGGTGCGCTGCGCGAACTGCGATTCGCATATGGGCCACGTCTTTGAGGGAGAAGGTTTTAAAACTCCCACCGATCTGCGGTACTGCATGAACTCGCTGAGCTTGAGCCTGCGCGAAACGCAGGGCTAAAGCCTCTGACCGTCATGGGGTGCACCTCATGCTTAGCATTAGAGATGCTTATCCATAGCAAGCTGAGCATCACTAATACTGTTCTTTGGGCGTAGCGTAATAACTAAGCAACGAACCGACCAAAGAATCCCACGAGGTGCACCACGATGACTCAACTCCAGCACTCCCCACGCGCCACCGCGGACCAGCTCGTTTCCCATGATGCGTGGCTGTCCTTGAAAGCCTGCGCCACGCAGTTCCAGAGCCTGCAGGCCAAGGACGGCTCGCTCGCCGATCCGGCAACACGCGGCGAAGCAAGCGAACTGATTGCCCGTATTGTGGCCGCATTGGAAGAACTCTTTCCATACTTCGCCCATGATGAGAACTACCTGCGTGCACTCATCGCGGACCTGGACAAGTGGGAAAGCACCGGCTTCGGCGTCCCCGACTTTTTGGATGCACTGCTTCAGTTCCAGCCGCAAACCCAGCGCGAAGACGGATTGCTGCACTTGGTGCTCTTCCCGATGTACACGCAGAATGGCTCGACGAACCGCTATCTCGAAGCGGTGCTGGTACAGGTCATGTGGCCTGATTTCATCTCCGAGCTCGAAGCCAACAGCTACACCAACGCGCTGTTCGTCCCCCTGCGTTTCCTGGACTTCACCGCCGGATACGACACCAATTCCGCGGTGCTCTTTCCGGAGTCAGTAGCTATTCGCGAAACCCCGTCATTTACGTGGGGTGCCATCTTCCAAGACCGGGAGGCCGCACGTTTTCGCAAGGTGCTCAAGGAAGCCGCCGCGANNATCACCAACCTGCAACTGCCTGAGGACGCGGCAGAGCTGCTGAGCAACCAGCAGCTGACCGAGGAAACCTTCATCATGTGGGATCTGATCCACGATCGCACCCACATGCGCGGGGACCTGCCATTTGACCCGTTCATGATCAAGCAGCGCATGCCCTTCTTCCTCTACTCGCTCGAAGAGCTGCGTTGCGACCTGACCGCATTCCGCGAATCCATGAAGATCGCCAGCGATCCGAAAAGCGACCCGAAAGCCGCTAAGACCGCCAAGTTGGTGCAGTATGCGGTGATCTTCGACCGGATTTTCCGCTTTGCCATCACCGGATCGCGAGTGCGCAACTACGACGGACTCGGCGGCCAGCTGCTGTTCGCCTGGATGCACCAGCACCACGTTTTGCACTGGACCGACACCAAGTTGAGCATCGATTGGGATCAAGTACCGGAAATCGTTGCGGCCTTGGGGGATGCGATCGATGAACTGTACTGGAAATCGATCGACCGCCCAAAGCTTGCCCACTGGCTGGCCGCCTATGAATTGGTCTCCTCCACGGTGACCCCGAATCCCGCCTCGGTGTGGGCTAAGGGACCTGACGCGCTGCCGCTGACCGCTCCG
>DNHA01000311.1:0-2008 GCA_003486025.1 Micrococcaceae bacterium
GAGGCGGTCTCCGCGCTGGACGTGCTGGTGCAAGCCCAGGTGCTGGAGCTGCTTGATGAGCTACAGCGTGAATTGGGCCTAACCTACCTGTTCATCACCCACGACTTGGCTGTTGTGCGCCAGATCGCAGATAACGTCTGTGTGATGGAGCATGGGAAGCTCGTTGAGCAGGGAACGGTGGATGAGATTTTCGAGAATGCGAAGAGCGATTACACCCGAAACCTGTTGTCGGCCATCCCAGGTGCCAGCTTGATTTAAGGATTTTACGGCTTTTTGCCACCAACTCAGGGCAGTGAACTCTTCGAAGAGTCGCTGCCCTGAGTTCGTTAAAAAATGACTTATTCAAGAAATGTTTCAGTTTTTTCGGATCTGAAATAAATGTTGCAAAAACGTTATAAACGAGTTTGGTGGTGGCGGGGCTCAATCACCGCTTCTGATTGAAAAAACCCAATGTGAAAGAAATCCTTGAAATCCCGGGGGATGTGAGCCAAGTCGCTAAACTCGCCAGTAACAAGCGAATCGAAACTCGAAAGTTTTGGAAACGTTCCTAAGAGATATGAAGCGGATCTTTCTATATCCAAGATGGCAAAAGCCAGTTAGTCTATTGCTCAATGGTTCCATCATGTGATGTGTTCCACAGTGGACCGCATGGTTCAGAACTCGTATCGTTCATATTCTCAAGGAGGCGGAATGCGATTCCAACGTGTTTCGAAGGCAGTAGTAGTAGGTGCTGCAATGGCTTTGGCCCTGTCGGCATGTGCACCAGGTGGCAGCGGCACCGATCCGAAGGCTTCGGAGTCAGGCAACACCAGCGGGAACGGTTCAGCTGAAGTGACCAACAGTGGTCTCGCAGACCTCGGTGACATCACTACCAAGGACGACACCATTGCGGTCTCGGTGGGCGCACCAGAATTCATCAGCTACAACGGGTTCACTCCGAACACCTACTCGACTTACAACTCCGCTATCACGGACCGCATGTTCGCAAGCTTCTCGTACTTCGGTACCGATGGAAAGCTCTACCCGAACGAAGATCTCGGCTCTTATGAGAAAGTCAGCGACGATCCGCTGACCATCAAGTACACCATCAGCGATAATGCTAAATGGTCAGATGGAACGCCTATCACCGTGGCTGACTCGGTCTTGGCCTGGGGCGTGCAGAACTTGAACCTCAACGAAGGTTCCAAAGAAAAGCCGCTGTTCAACTCGGTCTCCGTCGACCTGGGCGATACCGTGCCAAAGGGCCCACAGGGTGACGTTGCAGGCAAGGAATTCACCGTTGAATTCTCGGCCCCGGACCCTGACTGGGCGCTGCAGTCCTGGCTACTGCAGCCAGCTCACGTGGTAGCCAAGGAAGCTGGCATGAGCACCGAAGAGCTGGCTAACGCCATCCTTGCCGGTGAATCAGACAAGCTGAAGAAGGCCGCCAAGTTCTGGAACGAAGGCTGGAACACCAACCCGGGCACCCTTCCAAAGGAAGAAATCATGCCAGTTTCCGGGCCGTACAAGCTCGGATCCTGGAAGGCTGGCGAATCGGTCACCCTGGTAGCGAACGAGGACTACTACGGTACCCCCGCCGCCACCAAGCAGCTGAACTTCCGCTTCGTTGAAGACGCTGCAATGGTTCAGGCACTGCAGAACAAGGACATCGACGTCATCAACCCACAGCCAACGGTTGATACCTTGGCTCAGCTTGAGGCACTTGGTGACCAAGTAGCCATCCAGCAGGGTGACACCCTGACCTGGGAGCACTTGGACTTCAACTTCCGTGGAAAGAATGCGTTCAAGAACCTGGAACTGCGCAAAGCATTTGCCATGTGCGTTCCGCGTCAGAACATCGTCGACAACTTGGTCAAGCCTCTGAACCCAGAAGCAGTGGTCATGAATGCTCGCGAAGTATTCCCATTCCAGGACAACTACGAAGAAGTTGTCTCAGCTTCCTATGACGGTCGCTACGATCAGGTTGACATTGAAGGGGCAAAGAAGATCCTCGAAGCCGAGGATGCAG
>DNHA01000311.1:2032-7032 GCA_003486025.1 Micrococcaceae bacterium
ATACGAGGATGCAGTGGGCACCAAGGTGCGCATTGGCTACTCCGCTCCCAACGAGCGTCGCACCAACGAAGTTGCTGCCATCAAGTCCTCCTGTGATGAGGCTGGCTTCAAGGTCGAAGACGCTGGAGATCCGAAGTTCTTCGCACCAGGCGGAACCCAGGAACGCGGTGACTACGACGTAGCACTGTTCGCATGGGCAGGTTCAGGCCAGATCTCTTCAGGCCAGAACATCTACGCCACCGGTAAGCCACAGAACTACGGCCAGTACTCCAACGAGCAGGTTGACGCCGAATGGAAGACCTTGGCAAGTTCCTTGGACCCAGCGGTACACCTGGAGCAGACCAAGAAGATTGAGAAGCTCTTGTGGGATGACCTGTACGGCATCCCAGTATTTGCCCACCCAGGGCTGAGTGCCTCGGGTTCAGATATCCAGAATGTCCGCCACACCGCGACGCAGTCACAGATCGTCTGGAACGCCGAACAGTGGGTACGTGCAGAGTAATTGCCGCTAGGCACTGAGCTCAAACACCGTGAGTGAACGACTGCGGGGCCCGATAAACCGTCGGGCCCCGCAGTGTGTCCACCGCATCCCCACAGTGATTCGACCACACCACCACCCAAGGTGCACGAATCGTCCGGTGAGAAACGAAAGTAGGACAAGAACGCCGTGTTGAAATTCATCGCCAAACGACTTGGATCGGCCATCGGTGTGCTCTTTGCAGCCTCGTTGCTGCTATACATCCTGGTCATCAATTCGGGTGACCCGCTCAAAGACCTGCGTGAAAGTAACGCAGATAACCGCGAATACCTGATGGCACAACGTATCGATTACATGGAGCTGGACCAGCCCTGGTACCTTCGCTACTGGGACTGGCTGACCGGCGTTTCCAAGTGCTTCGTTGGACAGTGCGATTTAGGTCGTAATATCAACGGCGTGGAAGTCTCCGGACTGCTTGCCAACGCTGCCGCCTCGACCTTGCGCCTAGTGCTCATCGCCACGGTGATCGCCGCAATCCTCGGTATCGCCATCGGCGTGCTCACCGCGGTGCGCCAGTACTCCGGGCTTGACTACATCGTCACATTCCTGACTTTCCTCTTCTTCTCACTTCCAGTCTTCTGGGCAGCTGTATTGCTGAAGGAATACCTGGCGATCGGATTTAATGACTGGATTGCCTCGCCGGACATATCCCTGGGTACCTCCATACTCATCGGCATAGCCTTGGGCCTGATCATGCAGATGTTCTTAGCCGGCTCGCTCAAACGCCGTGCTCTGACCTTCATTGCTGTAGCAATTTTTGTGCCCTTGGTACTGCAATACTCGCTCTGGTTGAACTTCTACCGTTACCCGCAAATGGGCCCGGCAATCGTGGTCATTCTGACCTTGCTGGTGGCACTATCTGCTACCGCGATGACAGCTGGCCTGAAGGAAAAACGCGTACTCTATCCGGCGCTGATCACCGTGGTGCTCGTGCTTGCCGCCTACTACGCGACCTTCTACCTGATGTCCGAGCCGAACACCTGGATCCTTGTGGGCGGGCTGATCCTCGCCGTCGCGATACCGGCGCTTGTAGGGCGCCTTATGGGTGGACGACTTCGTAAGAACGCAGCCAGCGTAGCCATGGTGACAGGTTTTGTCGGCGCGGCACTCACCGTTATCGACCACATATTCCGTGCTTGGCCGGGCTTCCTGGACAACAAGGGCCGCCCGATTTCCACCATTGGTTCATCTACCGCTAACTTTGAGGGCGGTTATTGGGATCACTTCTTGGATAACGGCACCCAGTTGCTGCTGCCCACCATTTTGCTGGCAATCATTTCGCTGGCAAGCTACTCGCGCTACACCCGCTCCTCAATGCTCGAAGTGCAGCAGCAGGATTACATTCGCACCGCCCGCTCCAAGGGACTCAGCGAACGTACCGTGATTTTCCGTCACGCATTCCGCAACGCGATGATCCCTATCGCCACCATCGCGGCCTTCGACTTCGCAGGACTCATCGGTGGTGCGGTGATTACCGAGCGCGTTTTCGGTTGGAAGGGCATGGGCGAAATGTTCGCCACGGGCCTGGACCATGTGGACGCCAACCCGGTAATGGCCTTCTTCTTGGTCACCGGTACCGCAGCGATCATTTTCAACCTGCTGGCAGACATTGTCTACGCCTTGCTCGACCCACGCATTCGCGTCTAGGCGGCCATGACAATCATCAGCAATCGTGTCTGCGACATTAAGGACAATCGATGAGTAACACCAACGGCAATCTGCCGCAGAACCTGACCTCCATAGCCGAGGTAGAGGACGCGAAGCTGGCGCGCCAGTCCGAAGATTCAAAAAGCCAAGGCCGCATCGTCATCGGGCGGTTCGTCAAGCACAAGCTGGCCATGACCTCCAGCGTGATCCTGGTTTTTATCACCGTCTTTGCTTTCAGCTCCGTAGGGTGGGGAGTAATCCCCGGATGGTGGGACAAGTCCTATCTAGATGCTGGCGCAGTCATCAATGGCGGCAAGCCAACGCTCAGCCTGGTGCCTACCTGGTTAGGTGGGGAAGGAATCCGCTGGGGAGAAAATCCCTTCGGCCAGGATTCCATCGGCAAAGACTACTTTGCCCTGGTCATGACCGGAACACAGAAGTCCATCATCATCGGCGTGGTAGTCGGACTGGTTTCCACATTCCTCGGTGCGGTGATCGGTGCGGTTGCCGGTTACTTCCGCGGCTGGGTTGATGAAGTCCTGATGCGCATCACCGATCTATTCATCGTGATCCCGCTGTTGGTTCTGGCTGCTGTGCTGGGCCAGATTGCAGGTGCGAGCTCGGGCTCTATTATCACCTTGGCCTTCGTTTTGGGTCTGGTCACCTGGACAGGCTTGGCCCGTCTGGTTCGCGGTGAGATCCTCTCGCTGCGTGAACGCGAATACGTGGCGGCAGCCCAAGCCATGGGCTCGAAGACCTCGCGGGTGATCTTCAAGCACCTGCTGCCAAACACCATCGGCGTGATCGTGGTCAACGCGACCTTCGCCATCGCTGGTGCGATCCTGCTGGAATCCTCGCTGTCCTACCTGGGCTTCGGTGTCCAGCCACCGGAATCCTCACTGGGCCTGCTCATTAGCCAGTACCAGAATGCGTTCACCTCTCGTCCGTGGCTCTTCTGGTGGCCAGGCATGATCATCGTTGCCATCGCGCTGAGCGTGAACTTCCTCGGTGATGGCCTGCGCGATGCTTTTGATCCACGCCACACCGGCAAGAAGCGCCGCCGCCGAGCTGGGCTCTTCGCCCTGCCAACTCGTAAGGAGAAGCCATGAGCACCGAAGCCGCAGAAAATTATGCACTGAGCTTCACCGACCTGAAGGTCACCTTTGAAACCGCCGGACCTGACGTACACGCGGTCAAGGGTCTATCCCTCGCCGTACGCCCCGGCGAAGTTGTTGCCTTGGTGGGCGAGTCCGGTTCGGGCAAGTCCGTTACCTCCACCGCCGCCATGGGATTGCTTCCGGAGAACGCGTACATCACTGGCGAAGCCAGAGTTGGCAACGTGAACGTGGTGGGCTTGGACCAAGGCAAGATGCGCAAGATGCGTGCTACCGACATCGCCATGGTGTTCCAAGAACCTATGACGGCGTTGAACCCGGTGCTGACCATTGAACGCCAGCTCACCGAAGCATTGGAACTGCACGACGTGGCATACGGCAAGGAAGCTACCGATAGGGCAATCGAGCTGCTAACCCTGGTGGGCATCCCAGATCCAGCCAAGCGCATCAAGCAGTACCCGCACCAGTTCTCTGGTGGACAGCGCCAGCGCATCGTGATCGCCATGGCAATCTCCTGTGATCCGAAGGTGATTATTGCCGATGAGCCAACCACCGCGTTGGATGTCACCGTGCAGGCAGAAATTCTTGACCTGCTGCGTGAGCTCAAAGACCGGCTGAACACCGGCATCTTGCTGATTACCCACAATATGGGTGTCGTAGCAGATATGGCAGACCAGGTTGCGGTGATGTTCCAAGGCAACTTGGTGGAAACCGGCGACGTTCAACAAGTCTTGCTCCACCCGCAACACGAATACACCCAGCGTCTGCTTTCCTCGGTACCCCGGCTTTCTCCGGTGATCATCGATGAGAGCGCCCCACGCAGTGAACCGGCCGACCCGGCCGAACGCAAGCTGGTGCTGGAAGCCAAAGATCTGGTGCTGGAATACAACATGCGCGGCAAGATCTTCCGTGCGGTGGAGAACGTCAGCTTCGACGTCGCCAAGGGCGAGGTACTGGGCATCGTGGGCGAATCGGGCTCGGGCAAGTCGACCATTGCCAAAGCGGTCCTCGGGCTGCTTCCGGTGGCCGCGGGAACGCTCGCGGTCAAGGGCCATAACCTGCCAAAGCTCTCGACACGCCAGGCACGTGCTGTGCGTAAGGACATCGGTGTGATCTTCCAGGATCCTGCCGCGTCATTAAATCCGCGTTTCCCTATTGGTGACTGCATTACCGAACCAATGGTGGTGCACAAGGTCGGGAACAAGGCCTCTCGAACCAAGCGTGCCTTGGAGCTGCTGGATGCGGTCAAGCTGCCACGCAACGTGATCAACCGTTATCCGCATGAGCTTTCCGGCGGTCAGCGCCAGCGTATTTGCATTGCTCGTGCGCTGACCATGAATCCAGAATTGCTGATCGCTGACGAGCCAACCAGCGCGTTGGACGTATCCGTTCAGGCAGTCGTCTTGGAAATGCTCCAAGATTTGCAGCGCGACTTCAATTTTGCATGCCTCTTCGTCAGCCATGATCTGGCTGTGGTGGATATGCTCGCCGATTCAGTGGTCGTCATGCAAAACGGCAAGGCCGTAGAACAGGGGCGCGTTGATACCGTATTGCACGCACCCACCCACGATTACACTCGTCGCTTGTTGGCCGCCGCGCCGGTGCCGGACCCGATCGAGCAGGCCATTCGTCGTGATGCATGGAGAATTCTGAACAGCACTAAGTAACTGAAGAGCTGTGCGTAGATAAGGGGCTGGTTT